>JBGOXZ010000004.1:0-29442 GCA_041479395.1 Opitutaceae bacterium | reverse complement strand
GGTGTGAAGCTGAAACTACGCGAGGCGCGCAAAGTTTTCCAAAGTTTGTGGTGGAAATGCGGACCGCAACTGTTGTATGCACTCCGCACCAGCAAACCAATGTGAGCGCCGCCCCGAACATCGTCATCGCTATCTCCGCGACTGAACCAGCCGTCCGGCAGTCCGCCCGCCCGGCGTCATAAGCGCCAATGGATATTGCCGAGATCACAGCCAAGGCGCGGGTGTTGCTGGAGGCGCTGCCGTATATCCAGGATTTTCACGGATCGACTTTTGTCGTGAAATACGGCGGGAGCTTCATGGACGACCCTGATCCCGCCGTCCGCACGCGGGTGGCCTACGACATCGCCTTTCTCGCCGCGGTCGGCATCAACGTCGTGGTCGTGCACGGCGGCGGCAAGGCGATCACACGGGCGATGGAGGCGGCGAACCTGAATGCCAATTTCGTCAACGGCCTGCGCGTCACCGATGAGGGCACCATTGCCGTCGTCAAGAAGACGCTGAACGAGGTGGTGAACAAGGACGTGTGCGACGCCATGGCCACGGCGAAAGCCCGGCCCAAGAGCATGCCGGGCGACACGGTGCTCGTCTGCCAGAAATTGGCCGCGGATGACGACGGCAACCCCGTCGATCTCGGTTACGTGGGCGAGGTCACCGAGGTGAAGGTAAAGCTCATCAAGAAGGAGATTGCCGACGGGTTCGTCCCGGTGATTTCGCCCGTGGCCGAGGGGTACGACGGCAAGCCCTACAACGTGAACGCCGATCTGGTCGCCGGCCGTGTCGCGAGCGCCCTGCGCGCCCGCCGGCTGGTCTACATGAGCGACGTGCCCGGCCTGCTCGGCAATCCCGCCGATCCCGACTCGCTCATTTCCACGCTCAAGACCAGCCAGGTCGACGACCTGAAGAAAAGGGGCATCATCGGCAAGGGCATGCGCCCGAAGGTCGCCAGCGCCATCCAGGCCCTGCAGGAAGGCGTGCAGCGCGTGCACTTCATCGACGGACGCCTGCCGCACAGTCTGCTGCTGGAGATTTTCACTGACAAAGGCATCGGAACCGAAATCGTCAACGGCTGATCCAATTCCGATGTTGATCACGGGGCCCTCCGGCAACCGCCCGCGGAGTCTCTGCCGGGCCGCCGCGATCCACCGCCGCCCATCGCGGGCACCGCACCTCATCCGCCTCCATGCAACCGACGATCATTCGCACCAGTACGGCCGAAATCTACGACACCTACGTCGTGAAAAGCTACGCCCGCCCGGCGTTGACGCTGGTGCGCGGCCGGGGCTGCTCCGTGTGGGATGACCAGGGCCGCGAATACCTCGATTTCACGTCGGGCATCGCCGTCAGTGCGCTCGGCCACTGCCATCCCGTCTGGGTCGAGGCAGTGCGCCGGCAGGCCGGCGAGTTCGTGCACGCAAGCAATCTCTTCCGCAACCCGCTGCAGGCGGAGCTGGCGCGGCAGCTGGTGTTGCGCGCCGGCCCGGGCCGGGCGTTCTTCTGCAACAGCGGCGCCGAGGCCAACGAGGCGCTGATCAAACTCGCGCGCCTGCACGGCGTGAAGAAGGCCGGCGGCGAGGAGGGCCGGTGCCATAAGATCATCTGTGCGCAGAACGCCTTCCACGGCCGCACGTTTGGCGGCATGAGCGCCACGCCGCAGGAGAAAATCCAGAAGGGATTCGGCCCGCTCGTGCCCGGGTTTTCGTTCGGCGAGCTCAACAATCTCCAGAGCTTTGCCGATCTCATCGACGACCAGACCTGCGCAATTTTCGTTGAAACCATCCAGGGCGAAAGTGGCATCAACCCGTGCGCCGAGGAGTTTCTCATCGGACTGCGCCACCTCTGTGACCGGCACAAGCTGTTGCTCCTGCTCGACGAGGTGCAATGCGGCGTGGGGCGCACCGGCAGGTTTTTCGCCTTCGAGTACGCGGGCATTCTCCCGGACGCCATCGGCCTGGCGAAGGGCCTCGGGGGAGGGTTCCCCATCGGCGCGGTGTGGGTTCGCGAGAACGCCGCTGACTATTTCCAACCCGGCTCCCACGGGACGACGTTCGGCGGGACACCGCTGGCCTGCGCGGCGGCGCTGGCCGTGCTCCATGTCATCGACGAGGAGAAGTTGTTGGAGAAGGTGACCGCCAACAGCGGCCCGTGGCTGAAAGCGCTGGCGAAGCTGGCAGATGACTTTCCGCAGCACCTCACGGGCGTGCGCGGCCGGGGCTATCTGGTCGGCCTGCAAATGGCCGGGGCTCCGGCACCATACGAGGCAGCCTTGCGTGAAGCCGGCCTGCTTGCGCCCGTTGCCGGCAACAATGTCATCCGTCTGCTGCCGCCCCTCATCGCCACGCGCGCGCACCTGGATCAATCGGTGGAGATCATTCGCAGTGTGTTGAAGGCGAAAGGCTGAGAGCCGCCGGAACCGGCGCTTCGCGGGCGGGTTGATGGGCCAGGTCTGGCCTCATCGGACGGCCAGCCGCCACCCTGACCGGCCCGCCATTGCGGCGCCGGTGCCGGTGGAGCTGTTGGAGTCGCAAATCCGGCCGGCCTCCGCCGGGCCCTTGCGAGCGCAATTTTGGCTGGCCGCGGCCGGGGCACCGGCGTAGAAGCAACCTTTTTCCCCTATGAAGCACTTCCTCAAGGAGACCGACTTCAGGCCGCAAGAGGTGGCGGAGGTATTTGGACTCGCGCGCGAGTTCAAACGGAAGCGCGGCCGGCACGACCCGGTGCTTGCCCGGCAGACGTGGGCACTCGTTTTTTCCAAATCGAGCACGCGCACGCGGGTCTCGTTCGAGGTCGGCATTCACGAACTGGGCGGGCACGCGATTTTTCTGAACAAAAACGACATCCATCTCGGCCGCAGTGAGTCGCTGGCCGATACCGCCCGTGTCTTGTCGCGCTTTGTGCACGGTCTCGTGGTGCGCACCTATGCGCATAGCGACGTGGAAGAACTCGCCCGATACGGCAGCATCCCGGTGGTCAACGCCCTGACCGACCTCCTGCATCCCTGTCAGTCCTACACCGATGCCTTCACCGCCGCGGAACACTGGTCCGGACCCAGGGGCGATCTGCTCGCGGCGTTGCGCGGCCGCAAGATCGCGTTTCTCGGCGACACTCGTTTCAACATGGCTAACTCCTGGATCCTCGGCGCGGCGCTTTTTGGCATGAAGCTCGTGCTGGCGGGACCGAAGGGCTACGAACCCGGTGCGCAAATCGACGCTTTGCTGAAGGCCGAAGGATTCACCGGCGCCTACCAGTTCACCACCGATCCGTACCTGGCGGTCGAAGGAGCCGACATCGTCTATACGGATGTGTGGGCGAGCATGGGTCAGGAGATGGAAGCGAGGCAGCGCGTCCTCCAGATGCGGCCCTACACGGTGACCGCGAAGCTGTTCGCCGCGGCGAAGTCCGACGCGCTCTTCATGCACTGCCTGCCGGCGCACCCGGGCGAAGAGGTCGAGCAGGCCGTGCTCGACAATCCGCGCTCGATCATTTTCGACCAGGCGGAGAACCGCCTCCATGTGCAAAAGGCGATCCTTGCCATGCTCGCGCGGCGGCCGCCCGCGTGAAGAGGGCGGTCTGCCTCGATAGGAACCTATTTTTGCAGGATATACGTGAGGCGGTCGCCGTTTTTGACGAGATTCCCGGCCGAGAGACTCCCATCATCCATCTTCTTATCGATCTCGGTCATCTGGGCATCATCGGCGGTGGCGCCCGTCACCGAGATGCCCGCGGTGACGCCGTTCGTTTTGTAGTCCCAGTTCCAGCGGCCACTCAGTGAATTGACGGCAGACCAGTTGTCGTCGCGGAGTTCGCCGGACATACCGGTGGGTACAGCGCCGTTGGCGGCGCTGGGAGGCCACCGGCCGTTCTTCATCGCATAAGTCTCGAACGCTTGGGCAAAAGTGCGGACGTCGTTGATGAATCGATTGTTCTGAGCGTTACGCCGGAAGTGAACGAACGTCGGAATGGCGATGGTTGCCAAGATGCCGGTGATTACGACAACAACCATTATCTCCACGAGAGTGAATCCGTGGCCGGGCCTCGCCGGGGTTGGGCCGCAGCGGGAGGTCATGACTGTAAAATGCTCAAAATGATGAATGATATCCTAGACGACATTCATTTACCATAACGCCCTTCACTAAGGCAAATACCCTACCGTCAAAAATCAGTGAATTGCCCGAACCTGTGGTCACGTTTCGCCCGCCTCTGGCGGTGTAACATGGGGAACGCGCAACCTTATTCTGCCGGCTAAGCGGAGTGAGGCAGGGGAGACCATCAACTGTCAATCAGCGATGCATGGCAGGCAGGAGACGCCGCGCCGATTTCCCCTCCGGTGACGTCAATCTCTCCCGGCTGGCGGCTGGGCCGCGCCATGTTTTTTCTTTGCGCACCGGGCGCTTTGCCCAACACTCGCCCCCCCATGAAAATCGTCCTCGCTTACTCAGGAGGGCTTGACACCTCAGTCATCGTCAAATGGCTCAAGGAGACCTATGACGCAAAAATCGTCACGTTTTCCGCCGATATCGGGCAGGAAGAGGAGTTGAAGGGCCTGTCGGAGAAAGCCCGAAGGACGGGCGCCTCGAAGCACTACACGCTCGATCTGGTGGAGGAGTTTGCCCGTGATTTCGTCTATCCGATGATCCGGGCCGGCGCCATCTATGAGGGCCAATACTATCTCGGCACCTCGATCGCGCGACCGCTCATCGCAAAGGCCCAGATCGGAATCGCGAGAAAAGAGCGGGCGGACACGGTCGCGCACGGCGCCACGGGCAAGGGCAACGATCAGTGTCGCTTTGAGTTCACCTACATGGCGCTGGCGCCCCATCTCGCCATCATCTCGCCGTGGAAGATCGATTCCTTCCGCGCCAAGTTCCCCGGTCGTGCCGAGATGATCGCCTACTGTCGGAAACACCGGATCCCCGTCGAGGCGTCGCTCAAGAAGCCCTACTCGATGGATCGCAATCTGCTCCACATTTCCTACGAGGCCGGCATCCTCGAGGACCCGTGGTTTGATCCCACCACGAGGGCAAACAAGGGCATGTTCAAACTCTCGGCTGCCCCCGAGGATGCGCCCGACAAGCCCGAATACGTCGAACTCGACTTCGCCCGGGGCAACTGCGTGGCCGTGAACGGCCGGAGGCTGACGCCCGCCGGGGTTCTGCTGGCGCTCAACCAGCTGGGCGGCAAACATGGCATTGGCCGCGTGGACCTCGTGGAGAACCGGTTTGTCGGCATGAAATCCCGCGGCGTTTATGAGACGCCGGGGGGGACGATCCTCGCGCACGGGCACCGGCAGGTCGAGTCACTCACCATGGATCGCGAGGTCACGCATCTGCGGGACTCCCTCATCCCGAAATATGCCGAGCTGGTTTACTATGGCTTCTGGTTCGCGCCCGAACGCGAGTGCCTGCAGGCCTTGGTGGACGAAAGCCAGCGGTTCGTCACCGGCACGGTGCGGCTCAAGCTTTACAAGGGCAACGTGATCACCTGCGGCCGCAAGTCGAAGTATTCGCTGTACGATCCGCACATCGCCTCGATGGAAGGCGTCAAGAGCGCCTACAACCAGAGCGACGCCGCCGGTTTCATTCGCATCAACGGGCTGCGCCTCCGCGCGCGTTTCGCCGCCCAGGGCGGGCCCAGGGTCTGAAGCTGCCGCTGCCTCGCGCCACTCCGGGCCGCGGCTCCTCCATGAACAAAGTCCGCCTTGGCATCGTCGGTCTCGGCAACATGGGGGCAACGCATGCCCACAGCATCCGGGCCGGGAAAGTCAGCCGTCTCGAGCTCGCCGCCGTCTGTGATGGCAATGCCGCCAGACTCAGCCCGTTTGCTGACCTCCCGGGCTTCACCACGGCGGATGCGCTGATCGCTTCGGGCGGCGTCGATGCCGTGCTCATAGCCACGCCGCACTATTCCCACACCACCATCGGGATCGCGGCACTCACGGCCGGCCTGCATGTCTTGATCGAAAAGCCCATCTCCGTCCACAAGGCTGACTGCGAACGGCTCATCGCCGCGCACCAGGACAAGCGGCAGGTCTTCGCGGCCATGTTTAATCAGCGCACCGACCCCGCCTTCTGCAGGATTCGGACTCTCCTCCAGGAGGGCGGGCTTGGCGAGATCCGGCGCGTCAACTGGGTCATCACGAACTGGTTTCGCACCGGGGCTTACTATGCTTCAGGCGGCTGGCGCGCCACTTGGGCGGGCGAAGGCGGTGGCGTGCTCCTCAATCAGTGCCCGCACAATCTCGACCTCCTGCAATGGATGTTCGGCATGCCCGTGCGCGTGCGCGCCTTCTGTCATTTCGGCAGGTATCACGACATCGAGGTGGAGGATGATGTCACCGCCTACTTGGAATTCGCCAACGGAGCGACGGGTGTCTTCATCACCTCCACCGGCGAGGCGCCGGGCACCAACCGCCTCGAGATCACCGCCGAGGGTGGCCGCGTCGTGTATGAGCGCGATGAACTCCACGTCACGCGCAATACGGTGCCGATGTCCGAATTCAGCCGCACTTCGGCGCAGGCGTTCGCCCAACCCGACAGCGTGGACACGTTGGTGCCGGCATCCGACCACGGCGGGCAGCATAACGAGGTTCTGCAGAACTTTGCCGACGCCATCCTCGACGGCAAACCGCTCATCGCGCCGGCGGTCGAGGGCATCCACTCGGTTGAGCTGGGCAATGCCATGCTGCTCTCCACCTGGCTCGATCGGACGGTGGAGCTGCCGCTTGATGGCGCGCGCTTCGAGCGTCTGCTCCGGCAGCACATCAGGAAATCCCACTTCAAGAAGAGAATCGTCACCTCTGCGACCGCCGAGGACTTTGCGAAGTCTTTCCACCGGTAACCGCCCGCGGACCCGTCGGGCATGAACCGGCCTCGGCCAGCGAGGTCACCGAATAAGAAATCGCCTGCCAACCATCCCCGTGCCAGCCTCCTCCCCCCGATGAAACTCACCCAGGTCGCCGCCCAGCTCTATACCGTCCGCGATTTCTGCCAGACCGCCGCCGGGCTCGCCGGCGCGGCGCGGAAGATCCGCGCGATCGGCTACGAGGCCGCGCAACTCAGCGGACACGGCCCCATTCCGGAAGAAGAGATCGCGCGGATCATGGCCGGCGAAGGCCTGGCGATTTGCGCCACGCACGAGCCGGCCATGGTGATTCTCGACCAGCCCGAGAAGGCCATCGAAAGCCTGCAGATACTGGGCTGTCGGCTCACGGCTTACCCCTACCCGCAGGGCATTGACTTCGCCGACGCCGACAGCGTCACCACGCTCGTGCGTAAGCTCGACGCCGCCGGGGCGCGCTTCCGCGCGGCCGGCCTGACCCTGGGCTATCATAATCACGACATCGAGTTCTGGAAATTCCGCGGGGCGCCGGCGCTTGACTACATCTACGCCCACACCGATCCGTGCAACCTCGTCGGCGAACTCGACACCTACTGGGTGCATTACGGCGGCGGCGACTGTGTGGATTGGTGCCGCAAGCTGCGGGGACGCCTGCCTTTCATCCATCTCAAGGACTACGCCATCACGCGGGAACGCAGACCCGTCTACTGCGAGATCGGCGCGGGCACACTGCCGTTCCCACAGATCATTCGCGAGGCGGAGTTGTCCGGATGCCAATGGTTTATCGTTGAACAGGACACGTGTCCGCGTGATCCTTTCGAATCCCTGAAGATCAGCTTCGACTACATCAGAGCCAACCTCGCTGCCTAAGGTGACCGCCCGCCATGTCGTATACCAATCCCTTCCTCCCCTACGATTTTCTGCTCCCGACCCACTGGGCACGCACGCTTTACTTCGAGCATGCCGTCCAGCAGCCCATCTTCGATTATCACTGCCATCTGCCGCCCGATGAGATCGCCGCCAACCGGCGCTTCGAGAATCTCACCAAAATCTGGCTCGCCGGTGATCACTACAAATGGCGCGCCATGCGAGCCAACGGCGTGCCCGAGGAGCTCATCACCGGCACCGGTTCGAGCGATTACGACAAGTTTCTCGCCTACGCGAAGACCGTGCCGCACACGCTGCGCAATCCGCTGCACCACTGGTCTCACCTCGAGCTGCGGCGCTACTTCAACATCGATCTGCTGATCAACGAACAGAACGCCCCCAAGATCTGGAAGCTGGCCAATGCCAAGCTCGAGAAGCCCGCGCTTTCCGTGCACGGCATCCTCACGAAATTCAAAGTGGCGGTCGTCTGCACGACCGATGATCCGGCCGACGACCTTGCCCCCCACCAGGCGATCCGGAAGTCCGGCCTCGCCACGCGGGTCTACCCGGCCTTCCGACCGGACAAGGCGCTCCTGGTCGAAAACCCGGCGGTCTTCAACGCCTGGTGTGATCGGCTGGCCGCCCAGGCCAACATCGACGTGAAGGACCTGGCGAGCTTCCTCGCCGCCCTCAAGCAGCGCCACGACTTTTTCCACTCGCTCGGCGGGCGCTTGTCCGACCACGGCATGGAGTACGTTCCCGCCGAGGAATGCACCGAGCGTGAGGCCGCCGCGATCTTTGGCCGGGCGCGCGACGGCACCGCCGCCACCCCCGAGCAATGGGTGAAGTTCGCCTCATTCATGATGCTCTTTTTTGGCCGTCTCGACGCCGAACGCGGCTGGACGAAGCAGCTGCACCTCGGCGCGCTGCGCAACAACAACAGCCGCCTCCTCAAGCGGCTCGGCGCCGACTCCGGAGTCGACTCCATCGGCGATTTTCCGCAGGCGCGCTCGCTCTCCCGCTACCTCGACCGCCTCGATGCCGAAAACAAGCTGCCGAGGATCGTGCTCTACAACGTCAACCCCGCCGACAACTATGTCTTCGCCACGATGATCGGCAATTTCCAGGACGGCATCATCCCCGGCAAGATCCAGTTTGGCGGCGGCTGGTGGTTTCTCGACCAGAAGGAGGGCATGGAGTGGCAGATCAACGCGCTCTCCAATATCGGCCTGCTCAGCCGCTTCGTGGGCATGCTCACCGACTCGCGCAGCTTCCTCAGTTATGTGCGGCACGAGTATTTCCGCCGCGTGCTCTGCGGAATGCTGGGGGCGGATGTCGAGGCCGGACTCATTCCCGGCGATCGCCGCGCGCTGGGTGAACTCGTGGAAAATGTCTGCTACAGGAACGCGGTCGGCTACTTCGGCCTGGAAGTCGGCAAGGTCTAGCCTTGGACTGGTTCGCGGCTCCCGGTCCAGCGGTGGCTCGTGGTGCGAACGAGCCGGCTCAATCCGTGCCGGCCACCCGGCTGCGCCGCTCGAGCAGCACGGTGTCGCGCCAGCGCCCGGCCAGCGGTCCGTAGCCCATGCGGCCGATGCGTTCACGCCGTCCGACGATGCGAAAGCCGTGCTTCTGCTGGACGGCGATGCTGGCTTGGTTTTCAGGAAACGTCGCCGACTGCAGGGTCCAGATGCCGTTGGCCTCGGCCACGCGCACCAGTTCGCCGAGAAGGGCGTCCCCCGCGCCCCGGCCGCGATGCGCCGCCGCGACATAGAAGCTCACCTCAGCCACGCCGGCATAGACCGGGCGCGCGGACACCGGCGATAGCACGGCCCAGCCGACGAGCTCGCCGGATTCGTCGCGCGCGACGAGGCTGCATTCGGCAAGCCTCCGCTTGATGAAATCCTCCCACGCGCCGGGCGGGGCGCGTTCGAATGTCGCGTGACCGGTCTCGAGGCCCTCCCGGTAGATGCGTTGCACCTCCGGCCAGTCAGCGGCGGTCATGGGGTCAAAATGAAACCGGGCCATGCGGGCCGATGCAAACGGGCGGCCGCCATCGAGGCAAACTCGTTGCGCAGAAGACAGTACGGCCGGCGCCCGGCGCCGGCCGTGGGGGATGGAAACTGGAGAAAGGAATCGCTGCGCTAGAACAACGCTTTGGCCGCGACGCCCACCGCCGAGATCGGACCCTGGTCGCTGAGGCTGTCGACCGCGCGATCGAGCTTGCGGAGGGTGCCCTGCGCCTCGCGATAGAATGAATCATCACTCATCAGCTTGCCCAGCGTCCCCTGGCCGCCATTGAGCTTGTCGGAGAGTTCGCGGAGGTTTTTCGCCGTGACCTTGATCTCGTTGCCGGTCTGGTCGTCATAGAGGAGCGTGCCCAGGGCGCCCTTGCCCGCCTTGACCTGGTCGAGGAGCGACTGGGCGTTGGAGACGAAGCTGCGCGCGTCGGTCGCCGCGGTCTTGATCTCGCTCACGGAGGCGAGCAGCTCATCGTGCAGCTTGGGGTCGTTCACGAGGCGGCCCAGCGTGCCTTCGCCGCTGCGGATCTTGGTGGTGATTTCCTGCAGATTGGAGACGGTCTCGGTGATTTTCGGGCCGTTGTCAGTGACCAGCTTGTCGACCTTGGCAAAAAGGCTGCCACCCTCGCCGCCGCTGAGGGTCTTGCCGATCTCGCCGACCACCTGCTCCAGGCGGTCACCCAGGGAGCCGAGTTTGGCGATGACCTCATTCATGTCGACCGAGTTCTTGGTCTGGATCGCGGCGCCGGGCTCAAGCCGGGGGCCGTCGGACGAGCCGACGGTGACCTCGAGATGATTGGTGCCGAGCAGGCTGGATTGGGCGACCATCGCGACGGCGTCGCTCGCAATCCTGACCCCGGGATCGATTCGGAGCACGACCTCCGCCTGGCGACCGGCCAGACGCGTCTGGATGACGGTCCCGACTCTCACGCCGGCGATCAATACGTCGTCGCCCTTATAGAGCCCTTTCAGGTTGTCGAAGCGGGCGGTGAGCGTGTACCCCTTCGCCTTGAAAAGGCGTCCGGTGCCGCTGAGCGACTCGAAGGTCACCCACAGGAGGGCAAGGCCCAGCAGGAAGAAAAGGCCGACACGGATATTCTGCATGCGGTTATTCATGGTCGTTCTCCAGTTGTTTGAAGCGGGGATTCTTAAGGTCGATGGTAGGATTAAGAAAGTTGGCGATGGCCGGATCGGCCGGTGATTTGAAGTCGGCGGCGGTGCCGATGGCGCGAATTCGGCCATCCATGAGGATCGCCATGTGATCGGCGATAGCGACGGCCAGGTCGCGGTCGTGCGAGACCACGATGGTGGTGACGGCAGTCTGCTCGCGCAACGTGGCGATGATTTCGGTGATCGTGGCTGACATCACCGGGTCGAGCTCGGACGTCGGTTCGTCGTAGAGCAGCAGCTGGGGCTCCGTGACCAGGGCGCGGGCGATGGCCACGCGTTTTTTCATGCCGCCGGACAATTCCCCGGGGTACTGGCGGGCGGACTTTTCCAGGGAAAGGATCTGCAACGCATGCATAACGCGCTCCCGGATGCCGGCTTCATTGCAGAGCCGGTGCTCGCGCGGGTAGAGCGCGAGGTTGTCATAGACCGACATGGAATTAAACAATGCGCCGGCTTGGAAGACCAGGGCGAGATGCACCTTTTCGCGGGTCTTGGGATCGGACGCATCAAAATCGCCGATGAGGACGCGGCCGCTCGTGGGTGCCTCGAGACCGACGATGTGCTTGAGGAGAACCGTCTTGCCCGAGCCGCTGGGGCCCATGATGACGAAAATCTCGCCCGGGCGCACCTCGAGGCTCACGTTCTTGAGGACGGACAGGCCGCCGAAGCTCTTGTTGAGCTTGTCGATGGTGACACCGAAGGTCTTGCCGAGGAAAGGCGTGGCGGAATAGTCGGCCATGGCGGGTTAAATGAGAACTTTGGTGACGAAGTAATCGAGCACCAGAATGAGGATGAGTGAGACCACAACGGCCTTGGTGACCGCGGCGCCAATTTCGCGCGGGCCGCCGCGGGTATTGAGCCCGATGCTGCAGCAGACGAGCACGACCGCGAAGCCGAACACCTCCGCCTTGGCCAGGCCGTGCCAGATATCCGACATCTGCATGTAGCGCTTGAGCGCGGCGAAATAGGCCTCCGGCTCGACAGCGATGGCGGCGGTGTACTTGCAGACCAGCGCGCCGCCATACCAGCCGCAGAGGTTGCCGATGGTCGTGAGCACCGGCATCATGACCACCACGGCGGCCAGCCGCGGCAGCACCAGCATGCGCTCCGGCGGGATGTTCATCGTGACGAGGGCGTCGACCTCCTGGTACACTTTCATCGAAGCCAGCTCCGCGGTGATGGCCGAGCCGACGCGGCCAGTCACGAGGATCGCGACCATCACCGGACCGAGTTCGCGCACCATGGTAAGGCCGACCAGCGTACCGATGAACTGCTTCGCGCCGAACGTCTCCGCCATGCTGTAGCCGGTTTCCAGCGCGAGCACGCTGCCGATGAAGAAGCAAAGAATGGTGACGATCGGCATGGTGGTGTACCCGATCAGGTAGCACTGCTCGACGAAGCGCGGGAACTGGCGCGGCAGCGTGTTGAGGTATCTGGCCGAGCGAACGGCCAGCAGCACGGTGCTGCCGATGCCTTCGAGAATGGCGTGGAGTGGTTTCATGGCGGGTCGGCCGGTGGAGCCTTCTTAGCCGGTTTGGTGGAAAAATCGAACAGGAACAGCTTCCAGCCGTGGTCACCCGGGCTGCGTTTCAGGCCGATCAAACCGCAGCCGAGCGCGATGCGCCGGCGAACGGAGCCGGACTCGACGCTCAGCAGCGGACCGAGGTGAAACTCGCGATGCCCCGGCGAACGCCGCCAGGTGATGGCATCCCAGAGGAACGAGCCGCGCACGTCGTCCGGAGCGCGGCGGTCGTAGCGATAGAGTGCAAAGAGCGGGGAGTAGGCGAGGCGCACGGGCTCGTTGTCCTGGAAAAAGACCTCGAGCGGGCTTAGCACCTGAAGCTGGCGGCGCCCGGCGCCGTTGTCCCAGTAGCTGAGCAGCGGCCACAGATGCGTTTTTTGCGCGGGAGCGGCCGCCGGGTGCGCGGTGCTCCGCTGCCGCAGCGACCAGTAGAGGAAATAGAGAACCTGCGTCTTGGTCTGCGCCAGGCCGGCATCGGTCCACTTCTCCTCGCGAAACAGCGGCCAGAGCACCCAATGCTTGTCGTCTCCCTTGATGGTGGAGTGCGTGTAGAATGGCGCCCAGCGGTTGATGCGACGGTCGTCGCCGTGGCCCTGCACCAGGAGCGGCCAGAACCAACGCGTTTCGTCGTAGCGGTGCGGCGCGGTGCGGTGCGTGTAGCCGAAGAATGGCCACAGGTAGGTTTCACTGAGGGCGTCGGCACTCTGGTCGCGCGCATAGAAGGGCAGGACGCCGACCGCCACGTCCGGTTGCGGTGCCCACAGCTTCGCCTCGTTCCGATAAATCAGCGGCCACAGGTAGTACTGTTCGCGATACGCCCCCGCCTTGGCGCGCCACCCCCACAGGGGCCACAGCGTGAAGCCGCGATTGCCGTCACCTTGGAGGATCTTGACGATCGGCCACGGCACGGTGGTCGTGGTGACCCCGTTGCGTTCGAACCGGCCGTAGAGCGGAAACAGCGTCCAGGAGATCCGGTCGTCGCCGAAACGGTGGATCACCGTGCCCTGCAGCGGAAACACGGCGTGGTAGGAGGTGGCGGGATCGCCCGTGTCCCGTGAGAAGTAGATGGGCCAAACGTCGAAGCTCCTGCGGCCGGGCGCCGCCGCATCTTGAGGTCCCTCGTGATTCACCAGGCTGAGAAAACTCCAGTGATGATCAGTTGAGTTCTCGCGATGGATAAGCAGCGGGTAGAGGAAATCGGTCTCGGTGGTGCGCCCCGCCGCGTCCTTTTGGCGGACATAAAACGGCCGGAAGCCACTGGCGCTGCTGCCGTCGGCACGCACCGTGCCGAAGAACAGCGGTCCGCCGCCCTGCCACGCCTCCACGCCTCCGGCCCCGGTTTTGTCGGGGCCAGTCTGCTCCACCTTGAACGGCCAGAAGTTTTCCTCCGCGGCCTCAGCCGGCAGGAGGACAAGGCCCGTCAGGCCAAGGAAGGCAATGAGCCGGAAGGCGCACATGGACTGTAGCTTGAGAGAATAAAGGCACGACTGCCGCGCCGGACAAGGTGGAGAGTCGGCAACCACCTGATCCAGCGTATTTAAGATTGTCAGAATACCAACCTGCCCGTTACGTGCAATTGCTATGTTATTACCGGCATTTTGCAGCGATGTTCCGTCGGTGAGATTGGGCGGTCGCATCGGTGCGAAGGGCCGATTCGGGGACGAACCGCCGCCGCGAGGGCGTGCAGACTCCGGGAGTCGGTCATGCGCATAAGTGGTGGCGTGGCGCGAGGCATACCATTGATGGTACCGAAAGGCCGCGCAGTGCGGCCGGCGACGGACGGCATGCGGCAGGCGGTATTCTCCAGTCTGGGGGCCCGGGTGCTGGGGGCGCGTTTCTGGGATTTTTTTGCCGGCAGCGGTGCCTACGGGCTGGAAGCGCTGAGCCGTGGTGCGGCGGGCGGTATTTTCGTCGAGCGGAACGCCGAAGCGGTGGCGGCGGTGAAACGAAATCTCGCGGCCGTTAGCCGAAGCCTGGGGCCCCCGAACGCAGACGTGGAGGTGGTGAGAGCCGATGCGCTCACCTGGGTGCCGCCGGGCGGTGTGGCGCTGGCGGATCTGGTATTCATCGATCCGCCCTACGAGATCATCCCAACGGCGGCGCCGTTGCTCCTCGCACGGCTGTCGCAGGCGCTCGCCACGAAACCTGATGCGCTCGTTCTCTTCGAGATGCCCGGCGAAGCCACGCTCTCACCGCCCGGCTGGACCTGCGTGCATCGCCTTGGCCGGGGCACCCGCCAGCCGACCGTGGCGTTCTTCCGTCGGACGTGAGGGAGTCTCGTTGGCGGCCTGTCACCGGCCGGTTGATCCCATGCGCGGGCCGGCTAGGGTTTTGTCTTGGCCGGCGGGACGTACGAGCCGGCGGGTGACGGCTTGGCGACGCCGATCTCGGTTTTGAGGCGGGCGTTTTCCGCTGCCAGGGCGGCGTTGGTGTCCTGCGTCTGCCGGAGAATCTCACGCAGCCGGGCATTTTCGGCCTCGCGGGCCGCGGCGGCGATGCGGACGGCAGCCGTGTCCTTGCTCATCTGGGCCAGGGCAGCCTCGGCCTCCTTGGCCCGGGCCGTGGCCGCGGCGGCCTCTGTCACCGCCGCCTCGCGCGCCGCCGCCGCCTGCGCGGCCTGCGCCTTGAGCGGGTCGTTTTCCTGCGTCGCCAGCGTGTAGCTCCGCAGAACCATCTCGAGTTTTTCCTCGGCGTGCGCGAGGTCGGCTTTCAGGGCGGCGACCTCGTTGGACGGAGGGGCATTCTCCGCCGCCAGGGCGGCGGAGGCGGCCAGGCAGAAGACCGAGGCAAGCGTGCAAGCGATGGAACGAAGCAATGTAGCCGAGTTCATAAATGTCCCGACAGGATGCCCGAAAGCGGACCGTTGCGCAATGCCGCTTTGGCCGTCAGCCGGGGGGCGGATTACATCAGTCCCAATTGAGCCCGCACCAGGGCCACGGCCGCCGCCACCGCCGTCTCGGTGCGCAGCACGCGCGAACCGAGATGCGCGAGCGCAAATCCGGCGCCACGCAACACGGCGCGCTCGGCGTTCGACCAGCCGCGCTCCGGCCCGAAGGCCAGCACCAGTTCGGGCGGGTTTGCCTTCGTCGTGTCAGCGGTCAGGTGGCATCGCGTCAACGCCGCCTCGGCCTCGTAGTGATCGAGGGCCACGCGCACCGCGTGGTCGGACAAGCGGCCGATGACCTCAAGCAGGGAGCGGCCGTGAGTGACTTCCGGCAGACGCGTATCGAACGCCTGGGCGGCACCGAGGATGAGGTGTCGGCGCCACTCGCCGCTCGTCCAGAGCGTGCTGCGTCCGTAGCTGGGCTCGCCCTTGTCCGTGGTCACGAAGTGCATCGCGGCCACGCCGAGCGACGTGGCATCCCGCAGAATGTCGCGGGCCGTCTGCGGCCGCGGCAGACCGATGATCAGCGCGATCGGCGGCAGCGGTGGCGGTTCCGCGCCCCAGGCAAAGGAAAGCGTGAGCGCGGCGTTGCCGATGGCGGCCAGCGTGCCCTTGCCGCGTGGACCGTTGATCAGCCCGGCGTCGAACGTGTCGCCCTCGCGCCGCCCCAGCACGCGCAACAGGTGCTCCGCCCGCGGATCGTTCCGCGGCAGCGGATGGGCAATCTCGTCCGGCTCGAAAAGAATGAGGTTCACGGGGAGAACATGTCAGCGATTCGCTGACATGAGCGCCAAGTTCACGCGGCGAGGATGCGGTCGATGCGGGTGAGTTCGCCGGTGGAGAAGGAGAGATTCTTGAGCGCGCCGAGGCTGTCCTCGATCTGGCCGGTCTTGCTCGCCCCGATCAGGACGGACGTGACGGCGGGCTGGCGCAGCACCCAGGCGAGCGCCATTTGGGCCAGGGTCTGGCCGCGCGCCTGCGCCCGGGATTGCAGCGCCCGAATCTGCGCGAGCTTCGCGTCCGTGATGTGTTCGGGGCGGAGAAAACGCCGGTCATGGCCCGCGCGCGAGTCGGCGGGAATGCCGGTGAGATAGCGGTTGGTGAGCAGTCCCTGCGCGAGCGGACTGAAGGCGATGGCTCCGATGCCTTGGCGCTGAAGGACCTCGAGCAGCCCTTGTTCCACCCAGCGATCAAACATGTTGTAGCGCGGTTGATGGATCAAACAAGGCGCGCCCAGTTCGCGCAGGAGCTGGGCGGCGCGCACGGTCTGGTTGGGCTGGTAGTTGGAGAGGCCGGCGTAGAGCACCTTGCCCACCCGCACGGCGTGGGCGAGGGCACCCATGGTCTCCTCGAACGGCGTGTCAGGATCGGGACGGTGACTGTAGAAGAGGTCAACGTACTCGAGGCCGAGGCGGCGCAGGCTCTGATCGAGGCTCGCCAGCAGGTATTTTCGCGAGCCCCACTCGCCGTACGGTCCGGGCCACATGTCGTAGCCGGCCTTGGTGGAGATGATGAGTTCATCGCGATGGGCCGAAAGATCCTCGCGCAACACCCGGCCGAAGGTCGCCTCGGCCGAGCCGGCCGGGGGGCCGTAGTTGTTGGCAAGATCGAAGTGAGTGATGCCGAGGTCAAATGAGCGCAGAATCAGGGTCCGGCTGTTGGCGTAGCTGTCGACCGCGCCGAAATTGTGCCAGAGGCCGAGCGACAGGAGCGGCAGTTTGAGACCGCTGCGTCCGCAGGCGCGGTACAGGGCAGGGTTGTCGTAACGGGTGGCGGCGGGCTGGTGGGACATGTTGCCGCAAGCTTGGCGGTTCCCGCGCGCCGAGTCGCGCTTGAAGTGGACCGCCGCCGGCGGCCGCCACGGACCGCGGCGTCAAAACGGAAAATCGCCGGCCGACACCGGCGACGTGGCTTTCTTCTCGACCGCTTTCTTTGCCCGTCCATGTCGGCGGTGACCGGTCACGACGATGGCCTTTTGCGGCTGGACCGGGCAGGCATGTTCACAGCCCCCGCATCCAGTGCACAGGTCGCGGTTGAGTCGGGGAAGGCGGAGGTTGTTGCCAAACGGCACGGTGGTAACGGCCTGCGTGGGGCATTGTTCCGAACAGGCGGCGCAGTCGGTGCCTTTGGCCTTCACGATGCATTTGTCCTCGTCCAGATGAGCCTCGCCGATCCGCGTCAGCTGTTTGTCGGCGAGGTCGAGCAGGCTGATCGCGCCGTCGGGGCAGACCTCTCCGCAGGCCCGGCAGGTGTAGGTGCAGGAGGACTGGGTGAAATCCAGGCGCGGCATCATCATCCCGGCGATCCCGTACTCGAGGAACGCTGGCTGCAGCACGTGCGTCGGACAGGCGCTGATGCACAGGTGGCAGGCCGTGCACCGGGCGAGGAAGCGATCGACGCTGTCCGCTCCGGGCGGACAGATGGCGCGGCTGGATTCGGGTTCGGGCTGGTCCCCCTCCGTTCGGCGGGCGCGGTTCGCCGGGAGGGTTGGAACCTGGGCCAGCAGCAGGGGACCGGCGCCCAGAGAGGCGGTAACCGCCACGGCCGCGCCCGTGAGGAAGGCGCGGCGCCCGGGATCGTGCGCTGAGGCAGCCACCGGCCCGGCTGCCGCCGTCACCGCGCGGTCGGAAGGCTGCCGCGTCCAGGCAAAGCGATAGCCGATGCCCCGTTTTGCGCACACGCCGACGCAGTTGTAGCACGCCACGCAGCGGGAGAAATCGATCCGCTGCGCGCGCAGATCAATGCATTGCGCTTTGCAGACGTGCAGGCAGTCGCCGCACTTGCTGCAGTCGGTCTGATGGATCGCCAGGCGGACCGCCGCCCGCCGCGCGAGCATTCCGAGCAGCGTGCCCACGGGGCAGAGGGTGTTGCAATAGAGTCGCCCGCGAAGCGCGACCATCACGACGAGCAACAGGAGGAGCAGCGCCGGCTGGTGGAGCGCGCCTCCGCCGGCCCACGGCGGCTCGACACGGTAGAGGCTGCTGATCCCGAGGGCGTTGGCCGGACCCACCACGATGTTGTTTGCCAGCGTGACCACCGGCCGGAAAAGGTCCGCGGCGATGCGTCCGAAATTGCTGTAGGGGTCCAGCAGCGCGAGGGTGAAACCCGCCCAACCCGCCGCCACTCCCGCCACGGCGCCCCAGAGGAAAAGCTGGCGCAACCAGGTCCAGGGCCGCGCATACGGCAGGGACCGCGTTCCCTTTCTCCGGGTCCATGCGGTGACGCGCGCGATGACATCCTGCAGAATCCCGAGCGGGCAGATGGCCGAGCAATACACCCGTCCCACCGCCAAGGTCGCCGCGACGACGATGACGCAGGCGAGGGACAGGGTCGCCCCCGTCGCGAGTGCGACCGACGATGGGACCAGCTGGATGGAAGCAAGCCAGTGCCCCACCGGGACGGGGATCAACCCGCGGAAATCGACCAGCGCCGCCGTCAAACCGGCAAACATGGCCAGCGCCACGACAACGCGGAGCACTTTCAGCAACGTGCGCGGCACGGCTTCAGGCCAGCTTGAAGCGCCGGATGTCGACCTGGTCGAGGTCCATCGTGCCGAGCTTCATCTGGCCGGCGATTTTGATGTAGCGAACATCGGCCGGCTGGTAGCCGAGCAATTTGGCCGCGGCCGCGTCGATGGCGACAATGTCCGTTGAAGCCAGCAGCGTGCGCATCTCGACCAGATCCTCGCTGGAGCGGCCGTGCGGTCCGTTGCGTACCATGGGATGGTAGGCATCGAGGATGTTGAGCGCCGGCTTCTTGAACGTGACGAAATCAGCGATGCACTGGTGGAGATCGTTGCGGTGGTAGACGCGGCGGTCCCACACGACCCCCATGAGGTTCTTCATGCAGGCCGTCATCATGGAGCCGCCGTGGTTTTTGAGCACAGGGACGTTGATGAAGACGTCGCAGTCGAGCACGAGCGAGTGCACCTTGGCGGAGCGCAGCGACACGCCGCCCGGAATCGCCACTTCGCGGTAGAGGCTGAGATCGTTGCCGGGGACCAGTCTGGCTCCGGTCTCCTTCGCGACCTGTTCAGCGCCGCTCGCCGCGTAGGCGCGCTGCCATTGGTCCAGGGTGTGGTCGAAGATGCTGACCGACTTGGCGCCGGCGGCGAGACAGAGGGTGACGACCCGGCGGAGGAGATCGGGATGCGTGTTGGATCCGCGTTCCGGTGGGGCGTCGAAGCTGATGTTGGGCTTGAGGACGACGGTCTGGCCCGGTTTGACGAACGCCTCCATGCCGCCGAGTTCCGCCATGGCCTTGTTGAGCATGGCCACGCGATCGCCGTCGCGCACCGCGATGAGCACGGGTTTCAGGGTGTTTGGTGTCGGAAGCGGCGTGGGACCATCGCTCGCGGTCGCACCGGCGGCGCAAAGTCTGTTCAGATCGGCGAGCGAAAGGGTGGCGCCGAGCGCCAGTCCGGTTTTGATGAATTCACGGCGGCTTTTCATGGCGGCGAGCGGTGAGGTGGAAAATCCAGCGAAGCGTTCAGGCGGAAGCGCCGGGCGTCGGCTCGGCCATCGTCCTCCCGAGGCTACACCCGGAGTCTGGCAGGGACACCGCATGATTTGTCCAAAACGCGGCGAAAATTGCGATTGACGGCCGGACGCCACCCGGGGGTGCGTGCGTCGGGCAGGTCTCCCGGCGAAAAGACGCGGAGGGCGCGCGGCCGCGGGGACCGGGCCCGCTCGTTCAGCCCCCGGTTGAGGGCGAGTTGAGGCTGTGCCGCACCGCAGCCTGGAGTTTGGCGATATCGAAAGGCTTGTTCAGGACGCAGGTCACCTGTGCGGCGGTGAGTTGCTCCATCTCGTCGGCGTCGATCCGGCCGCTCATGATCACAATCGGTCCGCTGTAACGATGCGACGCCCGGATGCGCCGGGTGAGTTCGAGTCCGTTGATTCCGGGCATGTTCATGTCGAGCACCAGCACGTCGTAGTCCGCGAATCGCTCTTGGAGGTGATGCCAGGCGGCCGCGCCGTCGGGCTCGTGGTGGACGGAATGGCCGGCGCGTTCCAGCGCAACCGTGACCGTCCGGGCCACCAGTTCCTCATCCTCGGCGAGCAGGATGCGCGCCTTGCCCAGCGGCGAGCGGGACTGGGGTTGGGCCGGACCCGCGGTGGCAGCCGGCACGGGTGTGACCGGCAGGAACACGTGGAAGGCGGTGCCCAGACCGGGCTTGGATTCCACCTCGATCCGCCCGCCGCTGTCATGCACGAGCTGCCACACGATGGCCAGGCCGAGACCGGTTCCCCGGCCGACCTCCTTGGTGGTATAGAACGGTTCGAAAATGCGTTCGCACACTTCCGTCGCCATGCCGAGTCCGTTGTCGCGCACGGTCAGCCGCTGCCAGCCGAGAAGGTCGCCCGGCCCCTTCCAGCCGGGAACCTGGGGGGACGCGCCGACGGGGATATGCACGGCTTCGACGCGGATCGTGGGGGTCCAGTTGGCGGGCTCGCCCGCGAGTTTTTCGAGCAGGGTGTCACGGGCGTTGAGGACGAGATTAAGGACGACTTGGTTGAGATCGGTGGGGTTGAGATAGAGGGGCGCCAGGTCGGACGGAACCTCGTTTTCCCAGTCGATGCGACGATCCACGGTCAGACGCAGCAGGGCGAAACAACTGTCGACCACGGTGGCGATGCGCACCGCTTCGGCGCGCACCTCGCTCTTGTGGCCAAAGGTGAGCAGACGGCGGGTGAGGTCGGCGGCGCGCTGCACGGCGCCGGCGATCAGGCCGATCTCCTCGTGCAGGCGTTGATCATGCGGCCACTCGAGACGGATTTGGCCCGTCTTGAGCGCGATCGGCGTGAGCAGATTGTTGAACTCGTGGGCGATGCCGCCGACCAGTTCGCCGACCGCACGCATCTTGCGGGACTGCGCAATCTCGTCGTCCAGGCTGCGGCGCTCGGTGACATCCTCGGCGAGCAGGCAGAGTCGGGCGTGCCCGGTCGGACCCGGCGCAAGGGGCACGAGGGTGACGACGATGCGCCGGCGCAGGGTTTCCAGATTGCGTTCTTCGCGCACGAGTTCCGCAGTGCCACGGCCGGGCTGCAACAGCTCCCCAAGGCAGGCGGCCCACTCGCGGTCCATGGGCAACTCCCGCACCAAGCGCCCGGCGGCATCGCCCGGGAGCACGCCGAAATACGGCCCGGCCTGGCGGTTGATCGAAAGCACACGGGGCCCCTCGGGGGCGGCCTCCAGCACGCACATGGAGAAGGGAATGTTGTCGTAGAGCGCCCGCAGCAACGCCTGCTGGCTGGCGAGTTCCGCGGCCTGACGCGTAATCCGGTGCCGCAGCGCGCGCTGATGCAGGAAACCGGCCGACGCCGCGACAAAGGCGACCGCCAGCAAGGCCACACCATAGTTGATCACCTGCTGACGCGAAATCATCGGTGCAGTGAAGTGGCCAAACCATTGGTCGTAGATGCGATTGTATTCACCCGTGCGCTGGAGAATGGCCAGGCCCTCGTTCAGCCGCGCCAGGACGCGCGCGTCGCCCTTGTGCACCACGAAGCAGTGACGGATGTCGTAGTCGGCAAAGGGTCGATCGAACACCTGAATGTCGCGGAGGTTCCGGCGCTCCATCGCCGACAACGCGGTCAGGAGCGAGCCGAAGGTGGCGGCACATTCCCCGCGTTCAACCCGCCGGAGTGCATCCTCGGTCGAGCTGACATAGACCGGCTCAACGCGGAGATGATGGTCGCGCAGAAACTGTTCGCCGATGCTGCCGGCGCCGATCACGGCGAATTTTTCGCCGTTCAAATCATCCAGGGTATGGATGGGGGTGGAGGACTTGCGGACAAAAAGCGCACCTTGGAGCGTGAGATACGGCACCGAAAAATCGCCGTAGACCTCGCGCTCGGCGGTCTGACTGAGTGCCTGCAGGAAGTCGAATTCGCCGTCGCGGAAGCGCTGCTGCATCACCCGGCCCTCGGCGGTCACGCGGATGATGCGCAGATTCATGACCCGCGCGACCGCGTCGAGGAGGTCCACGGTGAATCCCGTGCAGCGGCCATCCTTGTCGATATAACCATAGGGAAAACTGTCAGTGGTGACGCCGACGACCAGTGGCTGGCGCTCGGATAGCGGCCGCGTCAGGTTGGGACGGCGTGTCGCGGCGGGTTCCGGGGCGGCACGGGCCGCCGCCGCGGCGAGGGTGGCGGTGAGCAGGCAGGAAACCAGACGGCGCCCGTGGGCGCGCCCGCTGGCAATCGGGGTAGCCGGCATGGGATCGATATGAGCAAGGGCCGTTTTGCGATTAAGCGCAAGCGGCGAGCGCGTTCGTGGGGAGTTCCCCTTACCGGGTTGCCGCTCCCCGCCAACCCCGCCCGCGGTGGCTGGTGTGCGTGGCGAACGGCTGCTCGACGCCCCCGGGGGCGACCTCCGGCGCAGAAGCGGCGTCCCCGGCAGACTCGCGCGGCAGAGATCAGCGGACGACGCGGGCGCTGCCGCCACCCATCACCTTTTCGACCTCCTTGACGGTCGCCATCGAAGTGTCGCCAGGCGTCGTCATCGCGAGCGCGCCGTGGGCGGCGCCGTAATCGACCGCCTTCTGCGCGTCGTTGGTCTTGAGAAAGCCGTAGATGAGGCCGCTGGCAAAGCTGTCGCCGCCGCCGACGCGATCGAGGATCTCGAGCGCCGGGTGTGGGCGGCTCTCGTAGAACTTGCCATTGTGATAGCAAATGGCGCTCCAGTCGTTCTTGGTCGCGGTGATGACCTTGCGAAGCGTGGTCGCCGCCACCTTGAAGTTCGGAAACTCGGCCACGGCCTTCTTGATCATGCCCTTGAAGGCGTCGGTCTCGATCTTGGTGAGGTTGTGGTCCATGCCCTCCACCTCGAAACCCAGGCAGGCCGTGAAATCCTCCTCGTTGCCGATCATCACGTCGACGTACTTCGCAATCTCGCGGTTGATTTCGCGGGCCTTGCTTTGGCCGCCGATGCTCTTCCAGAGCGAAGGACGATAGTTGAGGTCGTAGCTGACAATCGTGCCATGCTGTTGCGCGGCTTTCACGGCCTCGATGGTCAGAGCGGCGGTCGTCTCCGAGAGCGCGGCGAAAATGCCGCCGGTGTGGAGCCAGCGCACGCCCGCCTTGCCAAAGATGGCGTTCCAGTCGAAGTCACCGGGCTTGAGCTGGCTGGCGGCGGTGTGGCCGCGGTCCGGGATGCCGACGGCGCCGCGGATGCCGAAGCCGCGCTCGGTGAAGTTGAGGCCGTTGCGGACGGAGCGGCCGATGCCGTCGTCGGGACGCCAGAGAATGAAGTCGGTGGCGACGCCGCCCTGCAGGATGAAATCTTCGAGCAGGCGGCCGACATCGTTGTCGACGAACGCAGTGCAGACGGCGGTGCGCAGTCCGAAGCACTTGCGGAGGCCGCGGGCGACGTTGTACTCGCCGCCGCCTTCCCAGACTTTGAATTCGCGGGCGGTGCGGATGCGGCCCTCACCGGGATCGAGGCGAAGCATGATCTCGCCGAGGGAGATCTGATCGAATTTGCACTGATCGGCGGATTTGATCTTGAGGCTCATGGCGGGAAGGAAGGAGAGGATGGAGGATGAGGCCGCAACCTACACCGCGACCTTGAAGTCGGCGAGTTTCCATTGCGGCTGGCCGCACTCGGCGGCGATTTCGTTGAAGGCGTTGATCTCGGCTGCGGAGAAGAGCAGGCCGCCGTGCTGCGCGCAGCGGGCGGCGGCCTCGGCTTCGAGCTGACCGGGAAGCATGCACTGCTCGTTGCCGTGGCCGAGGACGTCGCGGATGACGGCCTTCACGTTCTCAGCCTGGTTGCGGCCGGCCGCGAAGGCGCCGGCATTCATGGCCTCCGGGTGCCATACCTGGAAAAAGAAGCAGCAGGTGTGCTTCTCGGACGGTTCGCGGTCCCACCGGTTGCGCAGCGTGGGCAGGGAACCACCGATGAAGCCGGCGATGAGTTCGTTGATGAGCGAGAGCCCGTAGCCCTTGTGGGCGCCGAAGGGGAGCAGGTATTTCGCCTGGTTCGGATCGGTGGTCGGCGCGCCGTTCTCGTCGACGGCGGCCTGCGGCGGCAGCGGCTTCCCTTCGCGGGCGAGCTGCTGGACGCGGCCCATGGCGACGACGCTCGTGGCCCAATCGATGACGATCGGGTAGCCGATGGCCTTGGTCGTCGGGAAACCCCACGAGTGCGGGTTGGTGCCGAGGGTGGGGAACTTGCCGCCGAAGGGGACGACCTCGGCCAGCGCGGCAGTGCAGTTGGTGTAGGCGATATAGCCCTTCTTGGCGGCGTCCATCACGTAGCCGCCGCCCCAGAGGTAGTGGAAGGCGTTGTCGACGGAGACCATGCCAATGCCGTAATGGTCGGCCAGCTTCATCGCGGCATCCATGGCGGCATAGGCGGTGGCCTGACCGAGTTTGCGATTGGCATTCCAGACCTGCGCGGCGGGGAAACGGCCTGGCTTCACCTCAATTTTTGCGCCGGGCGCGCAGCCTTGGGCGCCGCTGCCGAACAAGTGGTCGAGGTGCAGGGCCTTGATGGCGTTGTGCGTCCGGATGCCGTGGCGCGCGGCTTCGGCGCAGAAACGCGCGGCCGCCGCCGACTCGTCAGCCGCAAAGCCGCGGTGCCGATAGGCGGCCTCGACGAGGGCGTTGTGCAGTTGTTCGGGAACGACGTGGTAGGTTTCGGGCATGACGAAGAGTGAAAGTGAGGGTGGAGGGGAAAGGGGGGGGCGCGTTTTCGCGCGATGCGTCGCCTGCCGGCAGGCTTCTACAGACCAATGCTCAAACGACCTTTCTGATGGGTACCTCGGGGTTGACTTGGGCGAGGGGTTTGTCGCCGTTCATCGCCAGGATGAGGTTCTTCACGGCGGTGGTGGCCTGGCGGACGACACTCTCGTAGGTGCGGGAGCCGACGTGCGGAGTGATAATGCAATTGGGAAGTTTGAGGAGCGGATGATCGGCGGGCGGGGGCTCCTGGTCGAGGACGTCGGCACCGTAGCCACCGACCCGGCCGGATTGCAGCGCGGCCGCCAGGTCGGACGTGTGGACTATCTCACCACGGGCGCAATTGAGGATGATGACGCCCTGCTTCATCTTGGCGATGCTCCGGGCGTTGATCATGTCGCGGGTCTCGGGCGTAAGATTCGTGTGGAGCGAAATATAGTCGGCTGCGGCGAACAGCTCCTCGAGCGTGGCGGCGCGGCGCACGCCGTGCTGGCGGGCGAAAGCCTCGTCCCAATAGAGGTCGAAGCCGATCGGGTGCATGCCGAAGGCGCGGGCACGGAGGGCGACCTCCTTGCCGATGCGGCCGAGGCCGATGATGCCGATGGTCTTGTCGAGCAACTCGTGACCGGTCTTGCGCTTCCACTCCCCCTTGCGCGTGGCATCGACGGCGTAGACAAAGTTCTTCTCGAGGGCGAGCAGCAGCAGGAACGTGTGCTCGGCGACCGTGGTGTGATTGACGCCGGGGGTGAAGAGCACGGGAATGCCGAATTCGGTCGCGGATTTCACGTCGATCTTGTCGACGCCGATGCCGTATTTGCTGATGATCCTCAGGCGCGGGCGGGCCTTTTCCAGCACCCGGCGGGTGATCGCATCATCGCCGCAGATGAAGGCATCGATGTCCCCGACGAGTTCGAGGGTCTGCGCCTCGCTCAACGGGCCGCGGGCGCGGACGATTTCCCAGCCGGTGTCCGCCAGGATCCGGTGATGCTCGCCGGGAGTGTCCTGAAAGGACGTCGTGGTAAGCAGAATGCGTTTCATGATGGATGGCGCGATGAACGATGTTCGCTGACGATGCCGGAGCGGTGTCAACACAATAGCCGGCCGAGCCGCATGGCAAGGCAAACGGACACGTGTCCGCCAGCAGAGTGACCATCGCCCCATGCGGCCGGCCCTCAACACCCGGCATTCCCCCGCGTTGGTGGAGACCCGACCTCATCCACCGCCGGACCGGGGTGCGGCAATTCTGGCCGCGCCGCGGCTCAAAGCGAAGACTGGTGCGGCTGCGGGGAATTGAACCCCGAACACCTGCTTGGAAGGCAGAGGTTTTGCCGTTAAACTACAGCCGCGGGAGCGGGCTCAAGCGTCCACTGTGCCGATCTCCGGTCAAGCCTTCGTTTGGCGGGGCTCACGGGGTGGCGCAAGGTCGGGCCAAATGGCGCGACTTTTCCCATGGCCATCATTTTTCAACTTTCTTTTACGAGCCAACGCTGCGACCGGAGAATAATGAGGTTGCGCATGCCGGCTGGCGCCTTCTTTAATCACCCGCATTATGGCTTTCATCTCGACGGCCTCCGGCGGGCAGTCTGCGCCCGTGCGGCAGGGTCAACCCCAGCAGAAAAAGACAGATTTTCGTGCCGCCCAGAGCCTGGCCAAGCAGAAGTCCCTCGAACGTAAGGCCAAGAACTACAAGCTGCCCCTCGGTGAACTCGCCATCTTCACCCAACAGATCGCCTCGCTCCTGACTGCGGGTCTGCCGCTGGTCCAGTGTTTGGAAGCGTTGCAGGATCAGACCGAAGATCCCGTCTTTCGGATCATCATTCGCGACGTGCGCATCGACATCTCGTCGGGCAACTCGTTCTCCGCCGCGGTCAAGAAGTTCCCCTTGGCGTTCAATCAGCTCTTCGTCTCGATGGTCGAAGCGGGCGAGGCCTCCGGTGCGCTCGCGGAGATTCTGGGCAAGGTGGCGGCCTACTTCGAGGCAACGGTGAAGCTCACGAAGAAGGTCAAGTCGGCCATGACCTACCCGATCGCGGTCATCAGTCTGGCCGTCATCCTGGTGAACGTGCTGCTCATTTTCGTGATTCCGGTGTTCGCCGCCATGTTCGCCGATTTCGGCGCCAAGCTGCCCGCGCCCACGCAGATGCTCATCGACCTGTCGAATTTTTTGAAGCCGGATTTCTCCAGCGTGGCCAGCTTCTTCCTCAAACCGAGCATCCTGCACATCGTCGTGGTGGCCTATGTGGCGTACCGGATCTGGGCGCAGTTTGTCCGCACGCCGCGCGGCCGGCGCTTCAAGGATAACGCACTCGTGAGGGCCCCGATTTTTGGCAATCTCATCCACAAGATCGCGCTCTCCCGTTTCTGCCGCACCTATGCCACGCTCATCCGCTCCGGCGTGCCCATTCTCCGCACGCTAGAGATCGTGGCGGGCGCCAGCGGCAAGGTGCAGGTGGAGGATGCCTGCGCCGAGATCGCCAAGCATGTCAGCCAGGGCGGCCAGGTCTCCGAGGTGCTCGCCGTCAATCCCTTCTTCCCACCCATGATGAAGCACATGGTGAAGGCCGGCGAAACCACCGGCAACGTCGACGGCATGATGAACAAGACCGCCGACTTCTACGACGTCGAATGCGACGCCACCGTCGCGTCCCTCACCTCGCTCATCGAGCCGCTGCTCATCGTGTTCCTCGGCGTGGTGGTCGGCGGCATCGTCATGGCGATGTTCCTGCCGATCTTCCAACTCGGTGCCGTGGCCGGCGGTCTGAAATAGCGATCCCGGCGCACGGGTGCCGTGGCCAGTCATTTGCGAAGCGCCGCCGCAAACGCGGGTTTGGTGGACCTATTTGTAAGATGTTTGTAAGCAACGGTCCAAATCACGCCGGCCGGTGCGGTTAACCTTGCGCTGACCGTCTCCGGAGTTTTCGCTGCAAGCCGCTATCCTTTGCCCATGCCGGCTGTTCTCATCGTCGACGACCTGCTCTCGATCCACGAGATGCTCGATGCGGTTATCCAACCCACCGGGTATGCCACGGCGTTCACCACCGACGGCGAGAAGGCGCTCGCGCGGTACAAGGCGGAGAAATTCGATCTGGTGCTGGCCGACATCGACATGAAGCCGATGGACGGCATCACGCTCCTCAAACAGCTCAAGCTCTACGATCCCAGCTGCGTGGTCATCATCATGACGGCCTACGCCAGCACCGACAGCGCGATCCAGGCGCTCAAGTTCGGCGCGTTCGACTACCTCCAGAAGCCCTTCAAGGTCGACGAACTCATTGCCACGCTCAAGCGCGGCATGGAATTCCGCCAGCTGAACGTCGAACGGGCCGCCCAGGTGGCGCTGCCGGCCGTGAAGGCGAGCGATATCGAAACCCGGTTCATCGGCCAGAGCCCCAAGGCGCGCAAACTGGTCCAGCAAATCAGGAAGCTCTGCACCGTGCGCACGCCGGTGCTGCTGGTGGGGGAGAGCGGCACGGGCAAGGGGACCGTGGCGGACATTCTCCACGCCACCGGCGATGCGGCGGAGAAGCCGCTGGTGCGCATCGACTGCGCGCTCAGCTCCGAACAGAGCGTCCGGGACGGGCTCCTGGGCCAGAACGGGGCCGGCGGCGCGTGGGTGCAGCAGGCCAAAGGCAGCACGCTGCTGCTCGAGCATCTCCAGTGCCTGCCCCTGCCGACCCAGAAGGATCTGGTGAGCGTGCTCCGCAACACCGGCCACGGCTTCCGCCTGATCTGTACCACCAACGAAGACCTGGAGAAGCTCACCGACGAGGGGCATTTCAACGACGAGCTCTTTTATCGCGTCGCGTCACTGCCGGTCGTGCTGCCACCCCTGCGCGAGCGGACTGAGGACCTGCTGGCCCTCATCCGGCATTTCGCCGACAAGGTTACCAACCCCTTCTTCGACACCAGCCTCGTCGAATTCACCGAGGATGCGATGGCCGTCTTTCGCGCCTACCACTGGCCGGGCAATCTCGCGGAACTGGAACAGGTGGTCTCCAAGATCGTCTCGACCACGGAGGCCCGCGTCGTCACGTCCCAGCAGCTCCCGATGCGCCTGCGCGAACCGGAGCACTGGCCGAGCCTGACGGAATATCTCGCCGGCCAGCAGAAGCAGTACCTTGAAATGGTGCTTCACGCCTGCCAGGGCGACAAGGCCCGCGCCGCGAAAGTGCTCGGCGTGGATGTCGCCAAACTCGGCTGAGCCGGCGCGGCGTGCCGCGCCGGTCCCGCCCGTCCGCAGCGGCGGCGGGGCGGCGGAAGGATCGCGGTGCTAGGGCGGCGACGGACCCTTTCCCGCTTGCGCTGCCGCCGGGCGGTCGCAACCCTCGCGGGCGCTCACGCCTATGCCCAAACGCACCGACCTTGACTCCGTACTCATCATCGGCGCCGGGCCCATTGTCATCGGCCAGGCCTGTGAGTTCGACTATTCGGGCACCCAGGCGTGCAAGGCGCTCAAGG
>JBGOXZ010000003.1:0-29739 GCA_041479395.1 Opitutaceae bacterium | reverse complement strand
TGCGTAATCGCCTCCGGCAGTCGGCCGGAAGTTTTCATTAGACCTACGCCCAGATGGATGCGCATTGCCGCGGAGTCGGGAAAAATCCGCACCGCCGCCTCCAACTGCGCAATCGCCTCCGGCAATTTGCCTGGGATCTGCTCCAGAGCTTTCCCGAGATTATTGTGCGCCTCCGCGGAACGGGGATCCAGGCGCACCGCCGCTTCAAACTGCGCAATCGCCTCCGGCCGGCGCCCGGGAGTTCTCATCAGGGCTACTCCCAGATGAATGTGCATTGCCGGGGAGTCGGGAAAAATCCGCACCGCCATTTCGAAATGTGCAACTGCGTCCGGCAACCGCTCCGGGATTCTGATCAACGCTGCGCCCAGATTGTCGTGCATCTCCGCGGAACCGGGCCTGATTCGCAGCGCCGCCTCAAAATGGCCAATCGCCTCCGGCAATCGCCCGGGAACCTGCGACAGGGCAACCCCCAGATTGCTGTGCGCTTCCGCACAATCGGGAAGAATTCGCAGCGCCGCTTCATACTCGGCGATTGCCTCGGACCGGCGGCCAGGAACTCTTGCCAAGGCGTATCCCAGGTTATTGTGCGCCTCCGCATTGCGGGGATTGCTGCGCACCGCCGCTTCAAAATGGTCAATCGCCTCCGGCAGGCGCCCAGGAATCTTCAATAGGATTTCGCCCAGATTGTTGTGCGCCATCGAGCAGGCGGGATTCTGCGCCAGCGTCTGCCGATAGAGCGTCTGGGCATCGCGATAGACGCTGCTCTGGCGCCAAGTCAACACGCCCAGCGCCGCCAGCAGCACTCCGCCCCCCACCGGGACCAGTTGCCGGGCGGCGGACGCTCGGCGGTCCAGCAGAAACTTTGCGGCAAGCGTCAACCCCGCCGCCAGCGGCACGATGAGGCCCACGCTGGCCAAATACTGAAAGTGGTCGGCCACGTAGGAATAAGTGAACGGGTAGACATTGAAGAATCCCATGGCTGGAAACAGCGTTCCGGCAAAAATCAGAAATCCGGCCAGCCCCGCCACCGCGGCGCAGGCCAGCGGGCCCCGGGGTCGCCGGGCCAGTAGGGCCAGCCCGATCACCAACGCCAGCACTCCGAGCGGAAACAAGTACTGCCACCACACCGCCGCATCCACGGTCCAACGTGGATAGATGAACATCAGGTCCGCGGGCCATGCCAGCTTCCCCAAATAAAACCAGATCACCCGGCCGGCCAGCAGGCAGCGTTCAAGCCCGGTGAGTGCGAAATTCGCCTCCTCTGCTCCAATCACCATCGTTCGCTCCACCCACGCGGTAAACAGCCCCCCGGTCACCCCCAGCACCATCCACGGCAGCAACGGTCGCACGTCGCGGCTCCAGTTGAGCCGGCCCCGCTGCCACCAGAATACCACCAGCAACGCGGCCGGCAGCGTGGCCGTCATCGTCTTGGTCAGCAACGCCAGCACGAACAGACCCAGCGCCCATCCATACTGCGCACGCCGGCGGTCCCGGTCAAAACCAAGGTAGACGAACGCCGAACCCAGGTAGAAGACGGTGGAGAGCGTGTTCTTTTGCTCCGAAATCCACGCCACTGACTCCACGCATACCGGATGCAGGGCAAAAATGAATCCCGCCAGCCACGCCCCCGGCAACGCCAGCCGCCGCATGATCGCCACCACCAGGCAGGCCGCGGCGGCGTGCAGCAGGAGGTTCGTCAGATGGTAGCCCCCCACCGCGTCGCCCCACAGCCGGTGCTCCACCCAGAACGCGGTGTGCAGCAGCGGATAATATTGCTGCGTGGCGCCCACCTCCAACCAGATGCGTCTCAGTCCGTCGACGGATTGCAGATCCGCCCTGGTCACATGGGCGTTGTCATCCCAGAGCAATCCGCCACGGAGGGCCGGCAGGTAGGCGAGGAGCGTTACGCAGAAAATCAGCGCCCCCGCGCCGATGGTCTGGACGTTCGTCGACTTGACGTTCATCGCCGGGAATCAATTCGCGCTGGCGGCCTGCCAGGCACCGAGGAGCCACGCGTTCCACAAGAATGCGCGCTGGTCCTCCCGGCCAGCACGATGGGCGGACCAGGCGCGTTGAGTGAATTCGGCGCTCAGTCCAGCCGGCAAGGCGTCGCAGTCGACGGTCAGCGCCCCCTGCCGGAACCACGCGCCCACGGGCACGCCGAACCCCTTCTTTTGCCGGTAGAGCACGTCGTGCGGCAGCACGGACTCCAGCGCCTTTTTCAGCAGGAACTTGGTTTGTCCATGGCGCAATTTCCACCGCCAGGGCAGCCGGCGAACGAAGTCAACGACATCGTTGTCGAGAAACGGCACCCGGGCTTCGAGCCCGTGCATCATGCTCGCCCGATCCAGTTTCACCAGCATGTCGTCCTGCAGGTACAGCCGCGTGAAGAACTGGAGGGCCCGGTCGACCGGATCGGACTGACGGCAGCCATCCCATACCGTAATGGCCTCGGCAAACACCTCGTCCGGATCCACCGGCTCGCCCAACAACTCGGTCAGCTCGTGCGGCTCCAGGGGAGCCATCCACATCGGCAGCCAGAGGCGCGACGGATAGCTCAGGCCGCGCAACGTCCGCTTGATTTTGAAATCGGCGCTCATGTTCCGGTGCGACACCGGCAGGCGGGCGGCGAGCAGCCGGATCGCCTGGTGCACCGGACGCGGCACCCACCGGGCGTAGGCAGCCGCGGCGCGCAGGGCGCGAAACGGATCGTAACCCGCAAAGAGCTCGTCCCCGGCGTCCCCCCCGAGGGCGACGGTGACGTGGCGGCGGGTGAAACGGCTGAGGAGGTAGGTGGGTAACAGCGACGGATCGCCCATCGGCTCGTCGAGCCGTGCCGCGATCTCGGGCAGCAGGGCAAGGGCGCCGTCCAGCGCCAGCGTCTCCGTGTGGTGGTTCGTGCCAAAATAGTCGGCGACTCGGCGGGCATGCGCCGATTCATCAAAGCTCGCGTCGGTGAAGCCAACACTGAAGGTCGCCAGTTGACCCGGGGGAACATGGCGTGCCGCGAAGGCCGTCACAGCGGAGGAGTCGATGCCACCGCTGAGAAAAACACCGACGGGCACGTCGGCCACGAGGCGCCGGCGCACCGCCTGGTCGAGCAGGGCGCGCAGTTCCTCCCCCCACGTGCCGATGGGATCGCTTGGCTCGCGTTCCGCCGGCTCGAGCACGAACTCCCAATAGCGCTCGAGTTCGAGCCGTTGGGTGGCCACATCGAAGGTGAAGGAATGTCCGGCGGGAAGCTTCCGCACCCCTTCGAGGAGCGAATGGGGCGCCGGGATGAAGCCATAGCCGAAATACTTCCGCAGGGCGGCGCGGGACAGGGTGCGGGGCGCGGCGGGGTGACGCCGCAGCGCACTCAGTTCCGACGCGAACAGGAAAGCATCAGGCCGTTCGGCATAAAAAAGCGGCTTCTCGCCAAAGCGGTCCCGGCTGCCGACCAGGCGTCCGTTGGGGCGATCGTAGAGCACGAACGCCCACATGCCGTTGAGCCGCTTCGGCAGGTCACGCCCCCATTCGCGATAACCGTGGAGGAGCACTTCGGTGTCGGAGTGATCAGTGACAAAACGATGCCCGCGCGCCTCAAGCTCGTGCCGCAACTCGGCGAAGTTGTAGATTTCGCCGTTGAAAATGATCACCAACTGTCCGTCGGCGGTGGCCATGGGCTGACCGCCGCCGGCGTGATCGAGGATCGAAAGGCGGCGGTGGCCGAAATGCACCCCGCGGGGCACGTCCCGCCAGAAACCCACCGCATCCGGGCCGCGGTGGGCCAGGGCGGCGGTCATCGCCTCCAACGCGCCGCCGATCTCCGGACCGACGTAGCCGGCAATGCCGCACATGGATCAACGTCCCCCTTCGCGCGGCAGGTTGACGGTCGACGCAACGCGATAGGTCCGCTTGCCCTGCGACTCATGATAGGTGCGGTTGCCGATTTCCGCGATCAATCCCAGCAGCAGGCACAGCACGCCGGTGAAAAACATCGTGGTGCAGAGCAGCGGCAAGGGCGTTTGGATAAACGTCTTGCCGCCCCAAAATTTGTAATAGACCGCGGCGAGACCCGAAAAAAGGCTGACGGCAAAGCTCAACAGGCCGCAGGTGCCGAAAACGTAGATCGGCTTCTGGGAATACCGGTGGAGAAACAGCACGACGAAAAGGTCCAGCATCACCTTGAAGATCCGGTCCAGTCCGTATTTGGAAACCCCGGCGGTGCGCGGATGGTGCCTGACCGGCACCTCGGCGATCCGCGCGCCGTTCCATTTGGCGTAGACCGGAATGAAGCGGTGCATTTCGCCGTAGAGATGCACGTCCTCGAGCACCTCCCGCCGGTAGGCCTTCAACGAACAGCCATGGTCATGCAGCCGGACGCCGGTGGCCCACGAAATCAATCGGTTTGCCAGGCGACTGGGCAGGTTACGCGTAATCGGGTGATCCTTGCGGTCGTGACGCCAGCCGGAGGCCACATCGTATCCCTCGCCGAGCCGGGCCACGAGCGGCGCAATATCCGCCGGATCGTTCTGCAGGTCACCGTCCATCGCGACAATGATCTCGCCGGTCGCCCGTTCAAGGCCCGCCATCAGCGCGGCCGTCTGTCCGTAATTGCGGCGGAGATTCACGATCTTCAGCCACGGCCGCGTGGCGGCGCTGTCTCCGAGAATACGCGCCGACTCGTCGGTGCTGCCGTCATTGACGACAATGACCTCGAATTGTGATTGCTGCGATGCGAGCGACCGTTCGACCCGCGTCAACAGCTCGGGTAATGACGCCGCCTCATTGTAACAGGGGATGACAACGGACAGGTCCACGGCCGACTACTTTAGACTCACCGGGCCGGGCTTGCCCATGCCTAAATGTTCCGCCTGGGTTCCATGCAACGGACCCTTATCCGGAGCCTGAATCCCATTGGATCGGAGCAACTCCTCGCATGCTGAGCGGCGCTGGGTTTTGCCTTACAGGCGCGTTTGCCTGCGGCCCAAAGCCCGAAAAGAGCGTTCCCATCGCTCGTGCCCTGAATCTATTCCGCGCTGATGCGCGCCATCTCGCCGCAGCGCCAGGATGTTTTCCACGTGGCGTGAGTCTCTTGACCGATCATGCCTCTGTCCGCGGGTCGGCAGCCCCGTGCCACTTGGGGATCAGTGGTAGCTCCTTTCGGTGCGGAACGCCCGTTTCCAGGTCACCAGCCGGCCCTCGAATAAGAGCAACTGCAGTTCTTCTTCCACCGTGCGTGTCTCCTGGCTGTAGACCGGGTTTGGAACCATGCGCGGTTGGCCGCTCGTCGGATCGAAGATTGGAATCTCCTCCATCCTGGCAGGCACCAAACCGATATCCATTGCCGCCGTGCGCCGGTAGATCCAGACCTCGGCACCGGGCGCTTGCATGGGCCGCACCTCGACCGGTGTACCCAGGGCCGCCCGCACTTGTTCAGCGGTCGTGCCTTTGGCCAGGAACTGCCAGGGGTCCTGCTGCACGGGTTGGGCGGCCTGGTGCTGTCCCGCGGTTGGCGCAGACGGCGCGCTCGTGCATCCCGTCAGGAGGGGTGCCACCAGCGCGAACCCCAATATGACGATGCGAGAGTTCATCAAGACGCAGAACACCGGCGGGACCGGGAACCCTTCCCGCGAAAACTTCCATTGACTGCCGGCTTCCACGGTTGCCGTTCCGCGTCATCCAGCGGCCGGGATCCGCCGCTCATGCCCGCACTCATGCGCCTGCTCGATCCCCAGGGCGATCGGCGCCGCAAGGGGCTTGGCTGCCTTGTTTGCCGTCTCCGATCTATTGTTAGACTCCCGCCGCTTTTGCGCAAAAATGTCCCCGCCGGAAAATGCCTGTGGTTAGGTGACCGTGCAATCTTGCCCTGCTCTCATCCCGGGTCATCATCGACACCCGGCGCGTGGGAATTCCACCCATGGCTTCTGAATTTCCATTCCTCAATCCAGATCTTCCGCGCGCCGCGCGCATCGACGATCTCGTTGGTCGCCTCACACTGCTGGAAAAAATCAGCCAGTTGCTGCATGAGAGCAGCGCGATCGCGCGGCTCGGTGTGCCCGCGTACAACTGGTGGAGCGAAGCCTGCCACGGCGTCGGACGCAACGGCCGCGCGACCATCTTCCCGCAGGTGATCGGGCTCGGCGCCACTTGGAACCGCGCGCTGGTCGAACGCGTCGCCAGCACCATCGCCGACGAGGCGCGCGCCAAGCACTATGCCGCCGTGGCTGCCGGGCGGCGCGGCCAATATCAGGGCCTCACCTTCTGGACTCCCAACATCAACATCTTCCGTGATCCGCGCTGGGGGCGCGGCCAGGAGACGTTCGGCGAAGATCCGTTCCTCACCGGTGAGCTGGGCGTCGCCATGGTGCGGGGACTCCAAGGCGACGATCCCCGATATCTCAAGACCGCGGCGTGCGCCAAGCACTTCGCCGTGCACAGCGGGCCGGAGGCGGAGCGTCACGCCTTCGACGCGCAACCCACGCCCAAGGATCTGGCGGAAACCTACCTGCCCGCCTTTGAGAAACTCGTGCGCAACGGCGTGGAGGCCGTCATGGGCGCCTACAACCGTGTGCGCGGCGAGCCCTGCTGCGGCAGCCGCTTCCTGCTCGTGGACAGGCTGCGCGGGCGCTGGGGATTCCAGGGGCATGTCGTCAGCGACTGCGGTGCCGTCGACGACTTTCACCGGCATCACAAGGTGACCGCCAACGCCGCCGAGTCGGCCGCGCTGGCCGTGCGCATGGGCTGTGATCTCAACTGCGGCTGCACCTACCACGACCTGGTGGTCGCCGTGAAAGACGGCCTCATCACCGAGGCCGAGATCGACACTGCGCTGCGACGGTTGCTTGCGACCCGGTTCCGCCTCGGCCTGCTCGATCCGCCGGAACGCGTGCCGTGGTCCGCCATATCCCCCGCGATCGTCGACAGCCCGGCGCATCGCGCCCTCGCCCGGCAAGCCGCGGCCGAGTCGATCGTGCTCCTGAAGAACAACGGCCTGCTGCCGCTGCCGCGCAACCCGGAGAGCCTCCTGGTGGTCGGTCCCACCGCCGCCAACGTGGGTGCGCTGCTGGGCAATTATTACGGCGTCGCGCCCCAGTTGGTCACCTTGTTCGAGGGTATCGTGGAGCGTGTGATCGAAGGCACGCGCATCGAGTATCGGGCCGGTTGTCCGCTCGCGCAGCCTGCGGCCCCGGGCGTCAACTACACCTTCCCCACCGCGGCGGATTCGGAGATCGTGATCGCCGTGCTTGGCCTCGATCCAACCCTGGAGGGTGAAGAGGGTGACGCGGTGGCTTCGCCGACCGGCGGTGATCGTGACGCCATTGAACTGCCGGACTGCCAGCGCGAGTTCCTGATCGAACTGCGCAAACACGCCAAGAAACTCGTGCTCGTCCTAACCGGCGGCAGCGCCCTCGCCGTGCCCGAGGCGCACGCCTTCTGCGACGCGATCCTGCAGGTGTGGTATCCCGGCTGCGAGGGCGGCCGCGCCCTCGCCGACATACTCTTCGGCGACGTGTCGCCCTCGGGCAGGCTGCCCATTACCGTGCCGCGCCGCACCGCCGATCTGCCGCCTTTCAACGACTACCACATGCGCGGACGGACCTACCGCTTTGCGGAGATCGAGCCGCTTTATCCCTTTGGTTTTGGGCTTAGTTACACACGGATTGCCTACGGTTCGCTTTCGCTGAGCGCCGGCACGCTCCGCGACGGCCAGGAGTTGACCGTGCGCACAACTGTCACCAACGCCGGCGCTCGCGCCACGGACGAGACGGTGCAGTGTTACGTCATCCCGCCACGCGACCAGCCGGAGGCTCCGCGGGCCACCTTGGTCGGCTTCCGGAAGATCCCGGTGCCAGCCAACACCACGGTCGAGGTCGAATTCCAGCTCACCAGCGACGCCTTCCGCCAGATCAACGCGGCGGGAGATCGCGTTTGGGTGCCGGGCCGCCATGGACTTGTTGTCGGTCCGGCATCGCCGGGGCCACGTGCGCGCGAGCTGGGCGCGCCGGCGCCGGCCACCGGCGAAATCCTCCTTGTATAGGTCTGCCTGCGATCATCCCCCGAACCCGCCATGCAGGCTCTCGTTCTGGAAAAAACCCGGTCTCTCCGCTTGCGCGACATCGCCATCGAGGAACCACTCGGGCCGCACGATGTGCGCGTCCGCATCCATACCGTCGGGGTGTGCGGCAGCGACGTGCATTACTACCAGCACGGTGCCATTGGGCCGTTCGTTGTCCGTGAACCCATGGTGCTCGGCCACGAGGCCGCCGGCGTTGTCGTGGAAACCGGCTCCGCCGTGACCACGTTGCGCGCCGGTGACCGCGTCTGCATGGAGCCCGGCATTCCCGACCCAAACAGCCGCGCCACCCGGCTCGGCCTTTATAATCTGGATCCGGCGGTGCGTTTTTGGGCGACGCCGCCGGTGCACGGTTGCCTGCGCCCGACGGTGGTGCACCCGGAGGCGTTCACGTTCAAGCTGCCCGACAACGTGAGCTTTGCGGAGGGCGCGATGGTTGAGCCGCTCGCCGTCGGTATGCACGCCACCAGCAAAGCCCGCCTCAAGCCTGGTGATGTGGCTGCAGTGCTCGGCGCAGGTCCCATCGGCACCCTGACCGCGCTCGCCGCCCTGGCCGGCGGCTGCAGCCGGGTTTTCCTCACCGACATCCAACCGGCCAAGCTTGCGCTCGCCGCCACGCTTGGCCCGATCACCCCGGTCGACGTGCGTGAACAGAACCTGGCCGAGCTCGTGCGCCGCGCCACCGACGGCTGGGGCGCCGACGTTGTCTTTGAAGCCACCGGCGTCCCGCAGGCTGCGGCGCAGGCCGTGGAGGCACTGTGTCCGGGCGGCTGTGCCGTCCTTATCGGCATGCCGGGTGCGCCCGTGCCGTTTGATGTCGTGGCGGCTCAGGTCAAGGAGGCACGCATCGAGACGGTCTTCCGCTACGCCCATGTCTTTCCCCGCGCCCTCGCTTTGATGAGCAGCGGCAAGATCAATGTGCGCCCGCTCATCACCGACCGTTTCGCCTTCGCTGATGGCGTCGCCGCCTTTGATTACGCCTGCCAGATGAGACCCACCAGCGTCAAGGTGCACATCGAACTGCCCTGAAACGGCGGCTTGGGCAGCGGCAAGTTGGATGACGGCCGCCGCCGAGTCGATCCTGCTCCTGTGCTGATCTTCCTTGAGTTCGTTGCCTGCCGCAATCGCGTCTGCCTGGCGCGAGGTATTGCTTCCACCCGGCGATGCGTTCCCGCTGCGACAGGCGTCGATGTCTCCGCAGCAACCCCCCGGCTCCGCCCGGTTGCCGCGCCCACCCCGCCGTGGTTCGCGGAGTCTACAGTTAGATTTGTCTCGCCGTTGAGGGAACCTGAAACGTGGCTATAAGATTCCGCGATTGCGGTGTCCGCGAACGTCCCGCACTTCCGCATCCATGTCCCCTTTTCGTTCGAACGATGTCATGCAAGCCCGCCTCGATCCTTCCCGCCTGCCTGCCCCCGGCCGAGGCGGTTTTCTTCACGACGCTTCGCGCAGGTTTTTTCTTGTCGGCGCTCTTTGCCTGATATCCTTCCCCCGCCCCGGCTGGGCGATTGGCCAGGATCGCTACGTCGAATCCGCCCCCGGCCCGGGATGCTTCCGGATTGCACAATCCGGGGCTGCCGCGGTCCTGTATGTGGATCCGCAGGACTTTGCCGGGGTCGTTCGCGCTGCGAACGACCTGCAGGCCGACATTGCCCGCGTCACCAACGTCACTCCAGTAATCGTCCGCCAAGAAGGTGAGCTCGGCGCGAATGCCATCATCATCGGCACGATCGGTAAATGTCGCGTGATCGACCGGTTGATCCAGGAAGGCCGCTTCGATGCCGCTCCGGTCGCGGGTCAATGGGAGTCATTCATCGTGCAGGTCGTGCCGAATCCGCTGCCCGGGGTCACCAGCAGCCTGATCATTGCGGGCAGCGACAAACGGGGAACCATCTTTGGCGTCTACGACCTGTCCGAGCAGATCGGGGTGTCGCCCTGGTATTGGTGGGCGGACGTGCCGGTCGTTCACCGCGATGCGCTTTTCGTCAAACCGGGCCGCTTCGTGCAAGGGCCGCCCGCGGTCAAATACCGCGGCATCTTCTTAAACGACGAAGCACCAGACCTGACCAATTGGGTCATGGCAAAATTCGGCTCGGTCCCGCTCCGCATGGATCCTCCGATCCCCCCGGGAGTGGCCAATTACAACCACCTGTTTTATGCGAGGTTGTTCGAGTTGGTTCTCCGGCTGAAGGGCAACTACCTCTGGCCGGCGATGTGGAACAACGCGTTCAACGAGGACGATCCGGAAAATCCCCGGCTGGCGGATGAATTCGGCGTCGTCCTGGGCACCTCGCACCAGGAGCCGATGCTGCGGGCGCAGCAGGAATGGGACCGGCGGTATCTGAGAACAGTCGGGCATTGGAACTATGCCACGCACCCCGACGTGCTCGAACAGTTCTGGCGGGACGGCATCCGACGAAACCAGGCGTATGAAAGCATCATCACCATCGGCCTGCGCGGGGCGAATGACACCCCGATGGCCCCGGGCGGACCGGCGGCGAACCGGGAGCTGCTGGAAAAGATCGTGGGGGTGCAGCGCAATATCCTGCGGGATGAGATGAATCCCGCTGTGACCCGCGGGCCGCAGCTCTGGTGTCTCTACAAGGAGGTGCAGGAATTCTACGACGCGGGCATGCGGGCACCCGACGACGTGACGCTGCTGTGGTGCGACGACAATTGGGGCAACCTCCGGCGTCTGCCGACCCCGGAGGAACGCAAGCGAGGGGGCGGGGCGGGAATCTATTATCATTTCGACTACCACGGCGGGCCGCGGAGCTATCAGTGGATCAACACCAGCCCGATTGCCAAGATCTGGGACCAGCTGGCCCTCGCCAGACAATACGGCGCCGACCGGATCTGGATCGTGAATGTCGGTCACTTCAAGGGTTATGAGTTTCCGCTCGAGTACTTTATGAACCTGGCCTGGGACCCGGACCGCTGGACCAACGACAACATCAACGAATACACCCGCCAGTGGGCCGCGCGGGAATTCGGAAAAACCCATGCGGCCGACATCGCCGAGATCATCGCCGCGTACACGAAATACAACGGGCGGCGCAAACCCGAGCTGCTCGCGCCCGACACCTACAGCTTGGTTGACTACCAGGAGGCGGAAACCGTGGTGGCGGATTTCAAGGCCATCACCGCCAGGGCAGAGGAGATTGATCGCCGGTTGCCGGCGGACGAGCGGGATGCGTTCTACGAGCTGGTGTTGTTCCCAACCAAAGCCAGCGCGCTGGTCAACGAGCTGTACCTCGCCGCGGGAAAGAACGCGTTGTACGCCCGCCAAGGCCGGGCCAGCACCAACGATTGGGCGGCGGAGACCCGGGCTTTATTCCAGGCGGATACGGACCTCATGGACTATTTCAACCGCACGTTGGCCGGCGGCAAGTGGAACCACTTCATGGACCAGCCGCACCTCGGTTACACGACATGGCGGGATCCGCCCCGAAACAGCCTGGACGCAATCAAGCTCACCGAGATTGCAGTACCGGATACGGCGGCGATGGGTGTCGCCGTGGAAGGCTCGGAGGCCGCGTGGCCTGGTGCGGCGGGAGACGCAAGCCTGCCGAAGTTCGACGCGTTCAACCGGCAACGCCACTACATCGAGGTGTTCAACAAAGGGAAGGCGCCGCTCGACTTCACCGCCGTTGCCAGCGCGACGTGGATCGTGCTCAGCGAAACCCGAGACGCGGTCGAAAAGCCCCGCAGCCTGTGGGCGAAATTGTTTCCGTCGGTGGCGAAGATTCGGGGCACGGTCGGAAAGGATCAGCGCCTGTGGGTCAGCGTGGATTGGAACCGCGCGCCCAAAGGAGCAGCCAGCGGCACCGTGAAGGTCACCGGTGCCAATGGCGATGTCACCATCAAGGTGGAGGCATTCAATCCGATCGAGGTGACGCGCGATTCCCTGCAAGGCTTTGTCGAAGGCGACGGCTTCGTTTCAATCGAAGCCGAACACTATGCCGGGAAAACCGACGCCGGCGCCAGCCGCTGGATCAGGATTGAAGATTACGGCCACACCTTGTCCGCGATGCGGGCGACAGCGCCCGTCGACGCGCCCAGTGCCACGCTGGGGAAGGATTCCCCTTGCTTGGATTACCGAATGTATCTGTTCAGCACCGGGAGGGTGGAGGTCACCGCAATCCTGGCCCCGACCTTGAACTTCATCCCGCGACGCGGACTCCACGTAGCAGTTTCCTTTGACGATGAGACCCCGCAGACGGTCACCCTGGTGCCCCAAGACTACATCGCGCAGCATGGGAACATGGACTGGGAGAAATGCGTTGGAGACAACGCGCGCCATGTCCAGACCACGCACACGCTGACGAAACCCGGTTATCATACGCTGAAGATTTGGATGATCGATCCAGGGGTCGTCCTGGAAAAACTCGTCGTGGACCTGGGCGGGCTGAAACCAAGCTATCTGGGTCCACCGGAAAGCTATCACCACCATGAGTCGTCGTCCTCTCCACCCTGAGCCTTCCGCCCCTTGATTTCCCCCTCGTTCTTTCATGCCGGGCTTTCCCGGCGGGGCAAGCCACTGCCGCTCCTGGACCGCCACCCGGGATTCGCCACCACGCTCATTCAGTCCGTCCCCATTGGAGGGCGCACGACGCAAAATCACCGCACGAGAATCATGAGACTCACGAACAGACTGTGCGCAGTTCTCGTTGGTCTGATCCTGCCAACCGGCGCTCTTTTCGCCGCTGCCGCCCCGAACGGGGCTTTCGACACCGGTCACTACCGCAACCTCTTTCATGAACTGCTCGGCCGAACCAATGAAGAAGTCGAAGCAAAGTTGCAGGCCGCCTGGCAGCAGCTCTTCTACGGCCGCGACGATACGCAGCGCGTCTATTTCCCGGTGGGCGGCGACATGGCCTACGTCGCCGACATCGCCAATAACGATGTGCGCACCGAAGGCATGTCCTACGGCATGATGATCGCCGTGCAACTGAACCGCCAGATGGAGTTCGATCGAATCTGGCGCTGGGCCAAGACGCACATGTACCACGCCGACGGGCCGTTCGCCGGGTATTTCGCCTGGCATTGTGCGTATGACGGCCGGCAGCTCGATCCCGGGCCGGCGTCCGATGGCGAGGAATGGTTTGCCATGGCGTTGTTTTTCGCCGCGAACCGCTGGGGCAACAGTAAGGGCATGTGCAACTACGCGGCCGAGGCGCAGGCCCTCTTGCGTACGATGCTGCACAAAGGCGATCAGGGCGGCAGTGCCGTCACAGGCATGTTCGATCACCGCGCGAAACAGGTCGTCTTCGTGCCCCATGGCGAAGGCAGCACCTTCACCGACCCATCGTACCACCTGCCCGCCTTCTACGAATTGTGGGCGCGGTGGGCGCAGGATGACCGGGCCTTCTGGGCGGAGGCGACCGTCACCAGTCGCGCCTTCTTCCAGAAAGCCGCCCACCCCCGCACCGGCTTGATGCCGGATTACGCCAACTTCGACGGCTCGCCTCACCTGAGAAGAGGGCACGAAGCCTTCCGTTTCGATGCATGGCGCACGCTCGCCAACGTCGCGTTCGACCACGCGTGGTTCGCCGCCGATCCGTGGCAGGTGGAGCAGAGCAACCGGGTGCTCGCCTTCCTCGCTGCGCAAGGGCCCCGGTGCCCGAACCAGTTCACGCTCGACGGCCGCCCGCTCTCCACCGATTACTCGCCCGGCCTTTCCGCCATGGCCGCGGTCGCCGGTCTCGCCGCCGACCCGGAACAGGCCCGACCTTTTGTGGAGCGCTTGTGGAATATGGAAATCCCGGCGGGGCCCTATCGCTATTACGACGGATTGCTCTACCTGCTGGCGCTGCTGCAGGCGGGCGGGCAGTTCCGGATTCATGCGCCGCCGGCCGGTCGATGACCCTCTTTATCCTCCGCTTATCATGAACTCCCGCCTCCGCTCGTGTCTCGGGTTGATCCTACTCGGAATCCTGCCGTTCGGCGTGGCCCGTGCCGAGGATGGTTATCGGCTGTGGCTGCGCTATGACCGCATCCCCGACGAACCGCAACGCGCCGCCTACGCCGCCATGCTCGGCCAAGTCGTTCTCGCCACGCCGACGGGCAACGAATCACCCACCTTGGCCGCCGCGCGGGCCGAACTGACGTCCGGCTTGGGCGGGTTGCTGGGCCTCAAACCCCTCATCACGCTCGAAGGCTCCGTGGTCAACGCCGCCCTCGCTGACGAGGGCTACGCCGTCCACATGGTCGCGCGTGGCAACGTCAATACCGTCGTCATCGCGGCCAATCGCGACATCGGCGTGCTCTACGGCGCCTTCGCGCTCCTGTGTCATCTCCAAACGGGTCGCTCGCTCGACAACCTGAACCTGCTCAGCGCGCCGAAGATCAAGCGCCGGCTGCTCAATCACTGGGACGACCTCAACGGCTTTATCGAGCGCGGTTATGCCGGTTTCTCCCTCTGGGACTGGTTCCAGCTGCCCGACTACGTCACGCCGCGCTGCCGTGACTATGCGCGCGCCACCGCCTCCCTCGGCATCAATGGCGCCGTGCTCAACAGCGTGAACGCCAACGCGCTGGTTTTGACCGAAGCCTATCTCCGCAAGGTCGCCGCGCTCGCAGACGTGTTCCGCCCCTACGGCATCCGCGTCTATCTCAGCGCGCGCTTCAGCGCGCCGGTCGAAATCGGCGGCCTCAAGACGGCCGATCCGCTCGACCCCGCAGTGATTCAGTGGTGGCAGGCCAAGGCGGACGAGATCTACCGGTGGGTGCCCGACTTCGGCGGTTTCCTCGTCAAGGCCAACTCGGAAGGCCAGCCCGGGCCGCAGAACTACGGCCGCAACCACGCCGAGGGCGCCAATCTCCTTGCCGACGCGCTCGCGCCGCACGGCGGCATCGTCCTGTGGCGCGCCTTCGTCTACGACCAGAACAATCCCGACGACCGCGCCAAACAGGCGTACAGCGAGTTCACGCCGCTCGATGGGAAGTTCCGCCCCAACGCGCTCGTGCAGATCAAGAACGGCCCGCTCGATTTTCAGCCGCGCGAGCCGTTTCACCCGTTGTTCGGTGCGATGCCGCACACTCCGCTCACGCTCGAACTGCAAATCACGCAGGAGTACCTCGGGAGCACCGTGCACCTCGCCTATCTTGCGCCGATGTGGAAGGAATGCCTCGAATCGGACACCTTCGCGGCCGGCCCCGGCTCGACCGTCGCGCGGGTGATCGACGGCGGCGTGGACGGCCACGCGCTCACGGCCATCGCCGGCGTGGCCAACACCGGCACCGATCGCAACTGGTGCGGGCATCCGCTCGCGGCGGCCAACTGGTATGCGTTCGGCCGTCTGGCCTGGGACCACACGCTGGGCGCCGACACCATCGCCGACGAGTGGACGCGGATGACTTTCTCCAACGACCCACGGGTGGTGCAGCCGGTCGTCAGGATGCTGCTCGCCTCGCGCGAGGCCGTCGTGAATTACATGACGCCGCTCGGTCTGCACCACATCATGGCCACGGACCACCACTACGGGCCGGGTCCCTGGGTCGACAATCTGCGCCCGGATTGGACGCCGGTTTACTATCACCGCGCGGACGAGAAGGGGATCGGCTTTGACCGCTCGGCGACCGGCTCCAATGCGGCGGGGCAATACGCTCCCCCGGTGGCGAAGATCTTCGGCGATCCCGCCGCCTGTCCTGAGAATCTCCTGCTCTGGTTTCACCACGTGCCGTGGGATCACCGCCTGCGCTCGGGGCGGACGCTGTGGGACGAACTGTGCCTCCACTACCAGGATGGCGTGAACACCGTTCGCACCTGGCTGACGACATGGGCCTCGCTCAAAGGCCTCATCGATGATGAGCGTTTCGATCACGTGCAGGCGCTGCTCCGCCGCCAGGAAAAAGAGGCCCGGGGATGGCATGACGCATGCCTGCTTTACTTCCAGACGTTTTCGCACCAACCGCTCCCGGCCGGGGTCGAGCCGCCGGAACACACGCTCGACTACTACAAAGGGATCCAACTCCACTACGTGCCCGGCTCGCCGGGCGGGCGGTGAAACCCGGCTGCTTCATGAAAGCCATCCCCCTGTCCGCCTTGCTGCTCGCCACCGCCAGCCTGAGGGCCGAGGCCACCAGCCCTTCCGTCGCCTTTGATTGGTTTGAATACACGGGGCGCGACCCGGCCTTGGCGTCACCCGCGCCCGCGGGATATTACAGCAATCCCATTCTCGCCGGGTTTTATCCCGATCCCAGCATCTGCCGCGTGGGAGAGGACTACTACCTCGTCAATTCCACCTTCGCCTACTTTCCCGGCATTCCGACCTTCCATAGCCGCGACCTCGTACACTGGACGCAGTTGGGCCATGTCGTGACCCGGCCCGCGCAACTCAACTACGACGGGCTGGGCGTATCGCGCGGCATCTTCGCTCCATCCATCAGTCATCACGCCGGGACGTTTTATCTCGTGTGCACGATGGTCGATGCCGGCGGCAACTTCCTCATGACCGCCACCAACCCGGCCGGCCCATGGTCCGATCCGGTGTGGCTGGGTTTCGATGGCATCGATCCCTCGATTTTTTTCGATGACGACGGCCGCGCCTGGCTCGTCAACAATGGCCCGCCGCCCGACAACCGGCCGCTCTACGACGGCCACCGCGCCATCTGGCTGCAAGAGTTTGATGCCAGGGCCGCGAAGCTCACCGGCCCGCGCGAGATCATCGTCAACGGCGGCACGGACCTTTCCCAGCATCCCATCTGGATCGAGGGGCCGCACCTCTTCAGACGCGGCAGTTGGTACTACCTGATTTGCGCGGAAGGTGGCACCGGCGAAGATCACTCCGAGGTCGTTTTTCGCAGTCAGGCGGTGCGCGGACCGTTCGTCCCCTTTGCGCGAAACCCGATTCTCACCCAGCGGACCCTCGATCCCCGGCGCCCCCATCCCGTGACCTGCACCGGCCACGCTGATCTCGTCGCCACGCCCGACGGCGCGTGGTGGGCGGTGTTTCTCGGCTGCCGCCCCTACGAGGGAAACCTCTACAATACCGGCCGCGAAACCTTCCTGCTGCCAGTGACCTGGACCGACGACTGGCCGGTCATCCTTGGGCCAAACCAACCGGTGCCCCTTATCGTCGCCGCACCGAAGCTGTCCCTTTCACCGCCGCCACCGGTTCCACTGAACGGCAACTTCACCTGGCGCGACGAATTCGACGGCCCTGCGCTCCAACCGGTGTGGAGTTTCCTCCGCACTCCGCATGCAACCTGGTTCAGTCTGAGCGCGCGTCCCGGTGCCCTCACGCTGCAACCGCGCCCGATCGCGCTGCATGACCGCGGCAATCCCAGTTTCCTGGGACGCCGGCAGCAACATGCGCACTTCACGACCACCACGGCGGTTGGCGTACCGACCGTCGCCGGCGAGTCCGGGGGGATCGCGGCCTTCCAGAATGAAACCCATTACTTCTTCCTCGGCATCCGGCGCCTCGACTCCCGCCTGGAGGTCTTTCTGGAGCGGGCTTCCGGGCAGGATCACGCGGGTGCCCCGCAGGTCATCGCCCGCGCGGAAGTCTCCGCGCCGGTGCCCGCGCAAGTGTATTTGCGGATCGAGGCCCGCGGCCGCCTGTATTCGTTCTCGTATGCGGCCCGGCCCGATGAATGGCGGATGCTCAAAGACGACGAAGATGGAGCCATCCTCAGCACCGCCGTCGCCGGCGGTTTTGTCGGGGCCTATGTCGGACTCCATGCCAGAGTGGAGCGTTGATGTCCGGGTGAAACCCCGGCGGACGGGCACCCGTTGCTCGCGCGCCATCGCCCGGCGCCAGCACGGCCGCGAAGCCTGCTCCCTGCATCCGGTCTATAGTTAGTGCAAGCCACCACTATGAAAAGCCTCCTGCCCCGGCAGAATGCGCCTTTACGTCAGACGTGCCTACGCTTGACATGAGTCTGAGTAATGAACCGAACCCTGTCCCGCTCCCCCTCCGTTGACCGTCGGGCGGTGACCGCGCAGCCGCGCGACCCCAACTCGTAGAAGCACCCTTCCCGCCGCATTTTCCTTCGAAGGCTCGTCGGAGCCGGCCGCGGCGGCCCTGGCGCCGCCGGCCACCCGTTTCCACCCGACCCTGCTGCAACTGCTTTTGCCTGATGTCTGCCTCACGCCCGGTTCCCGTCTCCCCCGCTGAGGAGAGCTACCATACGCAACACGCACCGTTTGGAGCCTTTGCCAGCTTCACCGTGGGATTGGTCGACGCTCCGGGCGGCTTCGGCCAGTCTCTGCAGGGGCCGGCCCGCCAGAACGTCTATGTCGGTTACCGGGCTGCGCCGCAGCCGGTGTGGCAGTTGCTGCCGTTTTTTTCTCCCCCGCAGTCCGCCGGGGCCGCCTTTACCGGAGAGGCCGGCACCCGCCAGATACCCAACAACATCAACGCCCTGCGCCCAGCTGACTATACGCGGAAGCTCGGCTGGGCCAGCGACACGTGGGAGGCCGACGGGAGACGCTTCTCGTTCTCCCTGCTCACCCCGTTTTCCGCGGTGCCCGATCCGGCGCGCCTGGGAAGAGCCGCCGCGCGCCTCCACCTGGCCCCACTGGTGTGCGGCTGGATCGAATATGACAACCGTGCGGGCGCGGCCCCCGTCGAATTGATGTTTGGCCTGGGCGACCCCGATCGCCCGTGGCGACCGCTCGACGAAGCGCAGCCCCGCCTCACCGGCTTCGCCAACGGAACCAATTTCGGGTACGCGACCAAACCGGCCCGCGGCGTCGAACTCCGTCAGGGGTTTGATGTGTTTGCGCCGAAGCACCGCGACTACCGGGGCCTGCTCATCATCGGCGGGGAGGCCGCGCTCGTGTTCACCGTTCCCGCCCGGCAACGGCGGCGGTTTCCCCTCGTGCTCGGATTTTTCCAGGCCGGCCTCGTCACCACGGGCCTGCGGGCCGCCTACGCCTACACGCGGGTCTTCCGCGATCTCGAGGATGTGCTGGCCCATGGACTGGCGCAGCATGCCCGCTACGTCCGCACGGCCGCCGCGCGCGACCGTGAACTGGCGCGCAGCCGTCTGGACGCCGACCAGCGTTTTCTCCTCGCGCAGGCGACGCACAGCTACTTCGGCAACACCCAGCTGCTCTGGCACGCCGGCCGGCCGCTTTGGGTCGTGAACGAGGGCGAGTACCGGATGGTGAACACGTTCGACCTGACCGTGGATCATCTCTTCTTTGAGCTGGCGTGGCACCCCTGGGCGGTGCGCAACACCCTTGATCTCTTCGCCAGCCGCTACGCCTACCGCGACCGGGTGCGCACGGAAAACGGGCGCACCGCCCCCGGCGGCCTGTCCTTCACGCACGACATGGGTGTGATGAATCATTTCACCCTCTCCGGCCGGTCGAGTTACGAGTGCGATGAACTCACGGGCTGCTTCAGTCACATGACCATGGAGCAGCTGCTCAACTGGGTGCTTTGCGCCGTCACCTATGCCGAACGAACGGGCGACCGCGCCTGGCTGCGCCATCGTCGCAGCCTGTTGCTGACCTGCGCGGAGAGCTTGCGCCGGCGCGATCACCCCGATCCGCGCCACCGCGACGGCATCCTCAAGCACGACTCCACGCGCTGCGGCCGGCACGGCGCGGAAATCACCAGCTACGACAGTCTCGACGTCAGCCTCGGCCAGGCCCGCAACAACCTCTACCTCGCGGTCAAGACACTCGCAGCGTGGGTGCTGCTCGAACGGGCGTTTGCACGGCTCAACCTCCCGGCCGCCGCCCGCGATGCCCGGACCACCGCCGATCGGCTGGGCGCGACGCTCACGCAGAAATTCGAACCCGACACCGGCTTCTTTCCGGCGGTGTTCGAAAATGGCAACCGGGCGCGGATCCTGCCCGCGGTCGAGGGTTTCGTCTATTTGCTCTACCTCGGCATTGACGAGGCGATCGATCCCGCCGGCCGCTTTGCCCGGCTGCTGGGACAGTTGCGCCAGCACATCTCGCAGGCGCTGCAGCCCGGGATCTGCCTCGATCCGGTGTCGGGCGGATGGAAGCTCAGCAGCACCAGCACCAACACCTGGTTCAGCAAGATCGCGCTGGCCCAGCACGTGGTGCGGCGGCTGTTCCCCGAAGCGGTGAGCCCGGCGGCCCAGGCCGCCGACCGGGTCCACGCCGACTGGCAGCGCCGGCCCGGCTGTGGCAGCAACGCGATGTGCGATCAGATTCGCAGCGACACCGGCATCGCCTGCGGCAGCCGCTATTACCCGCGCGGCGTCACCACGATCCTGTGGCTGCGCGAGTGAATGCCAGCCGCCCCGGGTATTGTCCCAAAGAAAGACCAGCCCCATGAACCATCTCCACCAGCGACTCTCGTTCCGCGAGAAGGCCGGCTACGCCGTCGGCGACATCGCGACCAACTTCTTCTTCATGTCGATGATCCTCTACCAGACCCGTTTTTATACGGATACGGTGGGGCTCTCGGCCGTGGCGGTTGGCTCCATGTTCCTCGTGCTCCGGCTGGCAGATGCGGTCTTCGACCCCATCATCGGCGCCCTGTCCGACCGCACCAACACCCGCTGGGGCAAGTTCCGTCCGTGGGTGCTGTGGACGGCCGTGCCGTTCGGCGTGGTCTTCTGGCTCGTCTACGTGACTCCCAACGTCGGGCCGCAGGGCAAGCTCATCTACGCCTACATCACCTACTCCCTGGTGATGATCCTCTACTCGGCGAACAACACCCCGTATTCGGCCCTGATGGGCGTCATGACGCCCGACGCCAGCGAGCGCACCAGCATCGCCAGCTTTCGCTTCGTCGCCGCGCTATCCGGGCAGTTCGTTATCCAGGCGCTGGCCCTGCCGCTCGTCGCGAAATTCGGCCAGGGCAACAGCGCCAAGGGCTGGGCGATCACCATGGGCATATTCGGGGCGGGCATCGTCGTCCTGAATTTGATCACGTTCAGCTCCACTAAGGAGCGCGTGCTGCCCAATCCGGCCCAGAAATCGTCGCTGGGGGCCGACCTCAAGGACGTTTTCACCTGCGGTCCGTGGATCGTGCTGTTCGTCCTGACGCTGCTCATCTTTACCACGCTCGTGCTGCGCGGCAGTTCGCTGAACTACTACTTCGCCTACTACCTCGATCAGGGCGTGGTCCGGGCGTTCCTCGACAAGATCGGCCTCGCCTCGATCAGCGCCGGCGAGGTCAGCGGCTGGCGGTCCGCCCTCGACGCCCTCGGCCTTATCGTGAAGCCCGACGGCTCCAACGTCGCGGCGGTCGGCCTCAGCTTCTTCCTCGTGCTAGGCAGCGTGATTCAGATCGGCGGCATCATGTGTTCGAAGCCGCTCGCCGACCGATTCGGCAAGAAGGCGGTCTTTTTCACGGGCATGGCCGTCGCGACTGTCGCCACCGCGCTGGTGTTCTTCGTCACCCCAACCTCGATGACGCTGCTGGTGGTGCTGAGCATTATGTGGCCGCTCGGCTGGGGGCCCACGGTCCCGCTGCTGTGGGTCATGATTGCCGACGTGGCGGACTATTCCGAATGGAAGCATGACCGCCGCGCCACCGGCTTCATGTACGCCGGCATTCTTTTCGCCCTCAAGGCCGGCCTCGGCCTCGGCGGGGCGCTCAGCGGCTGGCTGATCGCCGCCTACGGCTATGTGCCGAACGTGGCGCAGTCGCCGCAGGCGCTCCAAGGCATCCGGCTGAGCACGACGGTCTTCTCCGCCATTCCCTTCGTCCTCGGCCTCGTGTGCCTCGCGATCTACCCGATCGGCAAGGCGCTCAACCTCCGCATCCAGGACGAGCTCGTCGAACGGCGGAAGAAGTTCGCCGCCGCGTGAGATCCGGCTAGGTTCCCGGCGTTGCTTCCGTGACATGAACCTCGGTCTCGGCCTCTATCGCCATATGCTCACGCGCGAGAACTTCCAGTTCGCGCGGCAGGCCGGGGCAACGCATGTGGTGGCCCATCTCGTCGACTATTTCCGCGGCGGCGCGTACGGGACGCACGACGACCAGCCCACCGGCACGGATCGCGGCTGGGGGTTGGCCGGCGATCCCGCCGCCCTCTGGTCGTTGGAGGACCTGCGGGCGCTGCGCCGCGAGGTCGAGGCCGCCGGCCTCCGCCTCGAGGCGATCGAAAACTTCGATCCGGCGCACTGGCACGACGTGCTGCTCGACGGTCCGAAGAAGCGCCGGCAGCTCGACAACGTGAAGACGATCATCCGCCGGCTCGGCCAGGCGGGCATCCCGATCATGGGCTACAACTTCAGCCTCGCCGGCGTGGCCGGCCGCACCACCGGTCCCTACGCCCGCGGCGGCGCGTCCTCCGTCGGCATGGAGGGCCCCTTTGATCTTCCCCTGCCGCGCGGCACGGTGTGGAACATGGTTTTCGATCCCGACGCCCCGGCGGGCACCCTGCCGGCCATCACGCCCGAGGAACTCTGGCGGCGCCTCAAGGACTTCCTCGGCGAGGTTCTGCCCGTGGCGGAACAAGCCGGCGTCAAGCTTGCCCTGCACCCGGACGATCCGCCGACGCCGACAATGCGCGGCCAGCCGCGTCTCGTGTACCAGCCGCGTTTCTATCAGAAGCTCATCGAGCTCAACCCCAGCCCGGCCAACACGCTCGAGTTCTGCGTCGGCACGCTCGCCGAGATGACCGAGGGCGACATCTACGACGTCGTCGATCTCTACAGCCGGCAGGGGCGCATCGGCTACGTGCATCTGCGCAACGTCACGGGCAAGGTGCCGCACTATCGGGAGACCTTCATCGATGACGGGGACGTGGACATCATGCGGGTGCTGCGAATTCTCCGGCGCAACGGCTTCGCCGGGGTCATCATCCCCGATCATACGCCGCAGATGGCCTGCGCCGCGCCGTGGCACGCCGGCATGGCCTACGCCCTGGGCTACATCCAAGCGGCGCTGAAAGCGGTGGGAGGGGCCTGAGCGCCATGGCAAGTCAGGCATCGGCGTGCACTACGTCGACGCGTTCATCGCGCCCTGATTTCGCACGGCCGAGACACCGCCCGCCGGCACTTCCCCCATCCCAACCCGTCGAAAGGACATTCCGCTTATGAGACCCGAACAATGGGAAATCTTCAAAAGGGCCGCCCGCCTCGAGAAACTCGACCGGATCCCGATGGCCCTGATCATCGACAGCCCGTGGATCCCCGGCTACCTCGGCCTCAAGCACCTGGACTTTTACCTGGATCCGGAGCTGTGGTTTCAATCGCACCTCAAAATCCATCAGGAGTATCCCGAAATTATTTTCGTGCCCTCGTGGTGGATGGAATACGGCATGGCGGCCGAGCCGTCCGCGCTGGGCGCGAAGATCAAGTTCTGGCCGGACAACACGCCCAGCGAAGACCACACGCTCTACCGCATCGAGGACATGGACAACTTCCCCGAATACGAGGTCGAGGCCGACGCCTTCATGGCGCTCACCCTGCACCGCATCAAGATGCAGCGGCAGCGCATCCTCGATCACGGCTACATCCTGCCGCTCGCCACCTCGCGCGGACCGATGTGCACGGCGGGATTTGTGCGCAGCACCACCGAGTTCATGATGGACATCATCGAACGACCCGAGTGGGCGCACAAGCTCCTCGATCTGTGCACGCGGTTGATCATCGACTGGCTCAAGGCCCAGGCGAAGGCGATGGGACCGACCGTCGAGGGGATCTTCCTCCTCGATGACATCGTCGGCTTCGTGAACGAGAAACACTACCAAGAGTTCGCCCATCCGTGCCTGAAACGCATCTGCGATGCGTTCCCGAAGGACTGGGTGAAGATCTACCACAACGATGCGTCGATCGAGGCGTGCCTGGATCATCTGCCCGATGCCGGCTTCCATGTGCTCAACTGGGGCAAGCAGACCGACATCGCCGACGTGAAGGCGCGCGTCGGCGGCCGCATGTGCCTGATGGGCAATGTCAATCCGCTGGAGGTGGGCGTCCGCGGCACGCCCGCCGAGGTGCGCGCCGCGACGCTCGACGTGCTCGAGAAAAGCGGCGGCGAGGGCATCATCCTCTCCGTCGGCGGCGGCACCAGCCCGGGCATGCCGCGCCAGAACATCCGCGCGATGCTGGATGCACTCGCCGAGTTCAACGGCCGCCGTAAGGCCTGATGCGGAACTGGAGAATCCACGATGGTCGACTACGCCTTGATGAACCAGTGCCTCTACGAGGGCAAAGCGAGGGAGGTCGAACAGATGACCCGGGACGCCCTCGTCGAAGGCCGCAGCGCTCAGGAGGTATTGCAGGAGGGCCTCATCGCGGGAATGAGCGTCGGCGGCGAGGATTTCAAACACAACATCCTCTATGTGCCGGAAGTGCTCATCGCCGCACGCGCCATGAAAGCCGGCATGGGGTGCTCAAGCCGCTGCTGTCGGCGCAGGGCGCCGACACCACTTCCGCCGGCCGGCTCCTCATGGGTACCGTCCGTGGCGACCTGCACGACATTGGCAAGAATCTCGTATGCATGATGGCCGAGGGCGCCGGCTTCCAGGTCAAGGACATCGGCGTCGACCAGAGCATCGAGAAATTCCTCGCCGCCGCGGCGGAGTTCAAGCCCGACATCATCGGCATGAGCGCGCTTCTCACCACCACGATGACCTACATGAAGGTGGTCATCGACGGATTCGAGGAGCGTGGCCAAAGCCATATCAAGATGGCCATCGGCGGCGCGCCGATCAGCCAGATGTTCGCCGACGAAATCGGCGCGGATGGCTACGGCGCGGATGCCTCGCGCGCGGTGGACTTGTTCCTTTACCTCGTCGGCAAAGGCGCCGCTCCGGCTGCCATGGTGGCGAAAGCGGCAGCGCCCACCGCGGGCCCGTCCGCCCCCGTGAACCGTCCGGCCAACGCCGTCGCCAAATACCAGATCCTCTACTGGCAAGACCTTCCTTCACAGGTGAAAGCGTGGGACGATTTCGAGGAGATCAAAGTTGATCTGGCCCCCCGCTTCGCGGCGCGGATCGATGCCGCGGCACAGCGACTCGGCCTCACGCAGTCCGATGCTTACCTCGCCCAATGGCGGTGGAGCGATGAGGCGCAGCGGCCGGGCTCCGCCCTGGAGGTGGCCCAAGCCGTGCGCCAGGAGATCGAAGCTGCCGCGCCGTGACCCGCTGTCGCACCTCTCCGCAACGCCCAACCCTCCTCCTACAATGACCAAAGAAATCCTGCATGAGGTCGTGCGCGCGCGGCGGCTCGTCTGCGACGGCGCCATGGGTACCCAACTCATGCTCGCCGGCCTCGAGCAGGGCGCCTGCGGCGAGGCGTGGAACCTCCGCCATCCCGACCGCGTGCTCGCCATCCAGCAGCGCTATGTCGAAGCGGGCGCCGCTTGCCTGATCACCAACACCTTTGGCGGCAGCCGTCTCATGCTCCGCCGGCATGGCCACGAGCACGAATTGACGGCGATAAATCGTGCCGGTGCGCGCATCGCCCGCCAAGCGTTTGGCGACCGGTCCGGCTTTGTCCTGGGCGACCTTGGTCCGCTCGGCGCGATCCTCGAACCCTACGGCGAACTGCCGGTGGCGGAGGCGCAGTCCGCGCTGGAGGAGCAAGCCGCAGCGCTCATCCAAGCCGGGGTTGACGCGATCATCATCGAGACGCAGACATCGTTCGAGGAACTGGGCGTCGCGATTGACGCCGCCAAGGCCGTCCACGCGCCGTGCATCATTGCTTCGCTGGCCTACGACCTGTCGCTGGATAAGACGTTTTACAAAACAATGATGGGGGTGTCGCCGGAACAGGCGGCGGAATTTGTCGCGGAGAAGGGCGCGCAGGTCGTGGCGCTGAACTGCGGGACGGGGATGGACATGGCGGGGGCCGCCAAGGTGGCGCGCATTTACCGCGAGCATTGCGCGCTTCCCGTCATGGTGCAGCCGAACGCCGGCCTGCCCGTGCTCGAGAATCTCAAGGCGGTCTACAAGCAGCTGCCCGCCGACATGGCCCGGGCGGTGCCCGAGGTCCTGGAGGCGGGCGTGCGGATTGTCGGCTCCTGCTGCGGCAGCACCCCGGAACATACCCGGGCCATCCGCCAAATGGTCGATGCGTTCGCCGGGCCGTCCGGATGACGGCGGCGGCTCCGGTTCACAGCCGCGGCGACGCCGGCTTGACCGGCGGAGCCCAAGCGTTGGCACCGGCCGTGTGGAGCTTCCGTTTGTAGACCTTGTCGTTGCAGGTGGCGAAGAGAGTGTCGAATTTCCCGCCGCCGAAGCAGAGATTGGTAATCCGGCCGTTGGGCGTGGGGATGATTGCATTGACGCGGCCCGCCTGGTCGCACACCTGAATGCCGAGGCGGGTCGCCACGTAGAACCGGCCGTCGCGGTCGACCTTGATGCCGTCGGCGAAGCTCTGGTCCTCTGCGTCGGGCTCATGCAGCCAGAAATAGCGCTGCTTGTGATCGAGCGTGCCATCGGGCTTGAGGACGTAGCTGTAAACCCAGTGTGAGCGGTAATCAGCCACGTAGAGCAACGACTGGTCGGGCGACAGCGTCAGGCCGTTGGCGTAGCGCAGGCCGGTATCGACGACCTGCTTGGAACCATCGGGCTTGATCAGCCAGACCTTGCTCGGGTCGCTGCTCGCGCCGCCCGGGGGATTGGTGACGTAGATGTTGCCGTTGTGCGCGACGACGATGTCGTTGCCCGCTATTCCGTCCGCGATGATGGTCGCGCGGCGGTCAGCGTCATAGGCGATGATTTGCCGGGAGGCCGTGGCCACCGCGTAGAGCCGGCCGTCGGGCCCGAACGCCTGGCCGTTGGCCCGTTTCGTATCGGCGATGAACTCGCTCAATTTGCCGTCGAGACCGATCTGGTAGGCTCTGCTGTTCGGGACATCGGTGAAGAACACCTCGCCCCGGGCGTTGGCGGCGGTGCCTTCGGACAGCCCGTAGCCCTCGCCGATGAGCTGCCAGCCCTCCCCGGGAATGAGCAGCGCCGCGAGCGTATCATTCCCGGTCGGCGTGGCGGACGAGACGGGCTTCGGCCAGTCTTTCCAGAGCCAGCGGATGGCGTCGGGGAAGAGCGCGGTGCCGTGGCGGCCGTTGTGCGCGCCTTCGCCCCAGACGTGATTGACGTCGTAACCCGCGAAGGCAAGCGCGCGCGCCATCGTCTGGTTGGCCATCCACCAGTCGCCGCCGTAGATGTTCAGGTCGTTGGCCCCGTCCTGCAGGAAAACGCGGATGGGCTTCGGTTCGGTCTTGCGGATGAGCGTCGGGTAACGGTCGCCGCCGCGCAGGCCGACGTAGGTGCCGATGACCGAAAACACGCGGCTGAACGCATCGGGGCGCTCCCACGCCGCCGTGAACGCGCAGATGGCCCCGCTGCTCGAACCCCCGATGGCGCGATCGTTGCCGGAATGCGACAGACGGATGGCGCGACCGTCGCTGGTCTGCTTCGTCTCGACAAACGGCAGCAGTTCCTCGAGGAGGAAGCGCGCGTAGGCGTCGCCGAGGCCGTCGTATTCGTAGCTGCGGTTGAAGCGGTCGAGCGCCGTCGCGGCGGCGGCCTTCACCACGCCGGGGCGCACGAACACGCCGACGATTACGGGCAGTTCGCCGCGCGCAATGAGATTGTCGAACACGGTCGGTGCATTCCACTGCACGCCGTCTTGGTTCACGTACACGCACGCCGGCCTCGCGGGGTCATACTGCCTGGGCACATAGACGGTGACTTCACGCGTGGTGCCGGGAAAGATCTTCGACCCGGCGAAATCGAATTGGATCAGTTCGCCCTGGGGGATGCCGGGCTGCACGACGGAGTCGGGGTGCGGCGGATATTCGTCGGCGGCGCGGAGGCCGGCGGCGAGCAGCGCAAGGGACAACGGCAGGGCGGAGCGGAGAAAGGAGTTCATGGGGGTGAACGCTGGATATAATCAAAATCGGCCAAGTGTCAGGTTCTTCGGTTTCTATCAGAGGGATCAGGCCGCGTTCGCTTAATGCTACGGCGCTTCCATCCTCCCCACCGAATCGCCACGTCTGATAGGGCGCGGTGGGTTGCTTTTTGCCTCTAACTGCATCCCTTGGGGAATTGCGCAATCGATCCATCTGGTAAGCCAGAGCGTCGAAATCCCCGACGTTATTAACTCTGATTCCAGCGACACCAACTTGGATGCCGTCCGCGATGCCGCGCCGGGCCCAGGGGGATAATTGCGTCTCCGCGAAGCCGCGTTCCGCCCCCTTCAACAATCTGCGAGTCCTATACGACACGAACCGATCTTTGCCATGAATACACGAACCCTCGTCACCGCGATCGCGAGTCTCGCCCTGGTCCACCTGGCCTTCGCCGCTCCCGGACAGATCATCCTCCGCCAGACCCTGCTGGGGCCCATGCCCACGGACGTCCGCCAGCTTTCGATTGCGCCGGACGGCAGCCGGGTCGGCTTGGTGGCAAGCGCCGGCACCCGGCAGGTCGTTTTCATCGACGGCAACAAAGGGACGGCCTACAGCACGATTGCCCAGTTGTCGGGCATGGGCCAGGGGAACTCCGGGCCGCCGCTCGTGATGTTGAGTGCCGATCAGAGGCTGGTCGCGTATGCCGCGACCAAGGGCGGTTCGGAGTGGGTCATGGTGGTCAATCAGAAAGAGGGCCCGGCCTTCGACTCCATCACCGCCGCTACCTTCGCTCCCGCAGGCCACCGCCTGGCGTACGTTGCCCGCAAGGGAAACGAGCAGTTTGTGGTGGTCGATTCGTCCGTCAGCCCCGGCTATCTCAATGTGATGGTCAACCAGCTGCGGTTCAGCGCGGACGGGCTGCACGTGGGCTATATTGCGCAGACTGCCGGGGGACAGAATCCGTGGCACGCGGTCGTGGATGGGAATGCCGGCCCCGGCTACGGGTCAGCCTCCGCTCTGCAACTCAGCCGCTCCGGCGGCCACTTCGCCTTCGTGACGGGGGTGAACGGGGCGACCGACGTCAACGTGGTGGTGGACGGAAAGCCCGGCCCCGCATTCGCCGCGATCCAGTCGGTGGTGTTCAGTGACGATGGAAAACACGTGGCCTATGCCGCCCTAAACAAACCCCGCCCGGGCATGTCTGGCCAGGGCAAGTGGGTGGCCGTGATCGACGGGCAGGTGGGTCCGGAATTTGACCAGCTCACCAACGTCGTCTTCAGCCCGGACGGCCGGCGTACGGCGTATGCCGGCCTGGCGGCCAACGGCGCGCGCAACGCGTGGTACGCCGTCGTCGACGGCAAGAAGAGCCTCGATTACGTCGGTTGCTCCAACTTCCTCTTCAGCTCCGACAGCCGGCACGTGGCCTACTTGGCGAGCAACAACGGAAAATCCGTCGTCGTGCTGGATGGGAACGAATCGGATGCGCACCAGAACATCGATCCGCAGTCGATCCACTTCAGTCCGAACGGCTCGCGGCTGGGCTTCGTGACGCAGGATGACAGTGTCTGGCACGCGGTGGTCGATGGCAACGCCGGACCGGCGTATGGGGTGATCGACGCCAAGTCGCTCCAATTCAGTCCCGACGGAAAACACTATCGCTTCAAAGTCCGCACCGCCTCGGACTGGACCGTGGTCGTGGACAGCGCCCCGCCCGGCGCCGGGCCCCCCGTGAGCGAACTAGTCACCACCAACGACGGCAGCCACACGGCTCAGGTTGTGATCCAGAACCCGCAGGAGCCGAGCCTCGCGAATCGCCCGTGCCCCCGGTCCGGCCGATGACGACCCGAATGGGTTCCTTCACGGATCCGGACATGTTCTGGATGCGTGCCAGCAACTCCTCGCTCACGGCATGGCCGCGGGCAACCAGCAGCG
>JBGOXZ010000002.1:0-33557 GCA_041479395.1 Opitutaceae bacterium | reverse complement strand
CCCGGGACAAAGGGAGCGACCGGAAATGTCTATCCACGCAATACGCGGGGAGAGCGCAAACGTCTGGCCGATTCCCATTCCTTGGCGTTCGTGGCGGCCCTGGCTCGAGGCACCAAAGGACTGTCCATGGGCGATACGGCGGGAAAAAGGCCCGGCCTTCGGAAGGCCGGGCCTTGGAATTCAGGCGGATTGCCGAATCTGCCGCGCTCAGAAGCTCCCCTGCACGCCGATGGCCCACTGGATGCCGTACTCCTCGGAGCGGTTGAACCGACTATAGATGGGGTTGACCTCGCTGGCGCGCATATTGTTCTGCGGCACGTTGGTGACGTTTCGGGCGTTGGCGAACAGCGTCATCCGCTTGGAGATCTGGTACTGCGCATTGATGTCGATGAACGCACGGGACATGTACCAATCGTACGCGTTGGGCGAAGAGGTGTTCGTGGTCAGCCGCTCCTGCCCCCGGTAGTTCCAGATGACCCTCAGCACGACCGGTGACTTGCTGAAAGTCAGACCGACGTTGCCGGACTTGGGAATGAAGTTCGTGAACTGGGTGTTGCTGCCTCCCTGCAGGTGCAGGATCGTGGCGTTGGCGACGAAGTTGAAATACTTGCCCCACCACGGCAGGAAGTTCAGCGGATGCTGGAAATAGAACTCGCCGCCCGTGATGCGCGCGTCGCCGGCGTTGATCAGTTGCTGGAAGGAGATCGTCGTCGGCCACGTTAGATACGTCGGATCGATTCCGTAGGTGTCAACTTCAGCCGCGGTCAATTGATGGGTGTCCGTGCCAAAGAAGTCGGTCAGGTCCTTGCGGAATCCGGTGACCTGCAGCAAACCGCCGTCTTTGAAGTAATACTCGAGCGACAGATCGTAGTTGTTCCCCTGCCACGGCTTCAGCGCGGGATTGGTGGCGATGATCGTATTGGCCGGAATCGTGCCGAGGCCGTCGGTGTTGTCAGAACTGTTGGTGTCGTTGATTCTGACCGAGGGCAAGATGTTGCCGAAATCGGGGCGGCCGACTGTCCGGGCATAGGCAAAGCGGAGTTGCAGGTTGTCGTTGATGCTGTAGGTGGCGTGGAAACTCGGGTAAGAACCCGAGTACGATTTCGACACGGAGTAACCCCGCTCGACGCGCGTCAACTGGGTTTCCAGAACCGAGCCCACCGGGGCAATCCTGACTCCGGCCGAGTCGAAGTTCCCCCGGGGATTGTAGAGCGGGCCGATGCCAGAGTCCTCGGTCTTCTCAAACCTCACGCCGGTCACGATGGCCAGCCGGTTCTTAAACAGCTTCGCTTCAGCCTGCACATACGCCGCGGTAACGGTTTCCTTGAGCTTTTGGGAGTTGGCGATCTGGAATCTCAAGGCGCCGGTCTGCTGCGTAAGGGTCTGGGCGAAATAATTGGGATTGGTCTGATAAAGCGCTCCCAACTGGAAGGGGTCAGCCCACTGGATCGGGGGGAATCCCCAGAAAGGCTCCACTCCGTAATAGTTCGTATCAAGGTAACGCACGGCGGCATCATCCGCCGTGTTGCCGACGCCATCTGCACCGACGAACGTCGTGTCCGCCTGATAGCGGCGGATGTCGCGATACTGCTCGCGGATTTCCCCGCCTACCTTGATGGAGGCCGGGAATGACAGGAAGTCGAGATCGCGCTTCAGGCTGCCATTATAACCGCTGACGATGTCCTTGGCGTCCAGCGGCGAGGAGCGCAGGGTCGTGATGCGGTAGTTGCTCAGATTGGTCCAGTCGACCGCCGCATTCGCCGAATTCAGCACTGAAATCGTGCCGGGGCGCGGGAAGGTGATGCCGTCATAGAGCACGCGGGACACGCCCTGCAACGAAGTGGTGAGCGCATTCCAGTGTCCGTTGGTAAGGTCGCGATAGAACGATTTGGACTGTGACCAGTTGGTGCCGAGCGATCCCTCCCAGACGCGGCCCTTATAATTGTACGTGAGCAGCGCGATGTTGGTGAACCCATTCTTGTCGCGGAACGAACTGCTCTGCGTGACCGTGCCCCTGCCGGTCGCGCCGAAGGTGAAGGTGGGGCCGAAGGTGAGCGGCGTGCCCGAGGACGGGGTCGGGACATTGGTGGTCCCCGTATTCCAATTCACATTCCGATTGCCGAAGAAGTTCTTGTAGAAATTGTACTGGTAGGTGCCCGACAGAACCTGGCCCGGAGAAATCTTCCAGTCGGCCTTCATGCTGAGCGAGTCGCGGTAGGTGACTTTGGGCCCGTCCTGCATGGTGTACTGGTTCATGTAGGGATTCGTCGCGGTCGCACCGCCGGTGGTGAAATTCCACGTGGGCTGCGAACGATGCTGTTCGTTGAACTGGTTGGAACTAAGGCCGTTGATCGCGATGCCGAAGTTCTTCGTCAGAGGGGCGATGTAATTGAACTCGGCCCCCGGCAAGCCCTTGTAGGTGCTTCGGTTGCCGGGACCGGGTGTCTTCCGGTGAATGGACAAGTCCTCACTGTTGATGCTGAGATAGGCCTTGTACTTGAACACCGTGCCATCCTGTTCAAAGGCGTTCCGGCTGACCAGGTTCAGGGCGCCGCCCAGCGAGTCGGCCGGGATATCGGGCGTGGGGACCTTGATGACTTCGACCCGCGCCGCGTTATTGATGGACAGCTGCTCCAGTTCGACGGTGCGGATGGAACTGCCGGACGCCGCGCTGGCCACCCGGGCGCCGTCCACCGAGATGGTGGTGAAGTTGGCGGACAGGCCGCGTACGGAAATCGTCCGCACGTCCGATGCCGTGTAGTCCACCGTGACACCAGGCAGGTATTTCACGAACTCGCCAATGTTGCCCTCGGTCACGTCGCCAAAGGCATCGGCGGCGACGACGTTCTTGATGTTCGGAGCGAAGCGCTGCTCGCTGACCGCAATCGAGCTGGCATTGGTATCGCGGGCGGCGGCCACGACGAATCGGTCGAGCTGGATGACATTATCCTTCACTTCCTGCGTGAATCGCGCGCTGGCGAGGCGAAAATTCTGCTCGAGCGTCTGGCCCGCCGGCACGTTCACCGTCACGGTCTGCTGCTCAAGGCCGGTATAGAAAATCTTGAGGGTGGCCGCACCCGCCGGAACCTCGGGGAGCATATACTCACCGTAATCATCGCTGAGCGCTTCCAGCGTCGTACCTTCCACGGTGATACGGGCGTTCCTCAGGTACAGGCCGTTGGTGGCGTTCTGCACGCGTCCTCGCACGGTGCCCAGGTTCGCGTTCTGGGCGAACGCGGTCGCACCGATCATAACAACAACCGCCGCAGCCAGGACGGCACGGCGGCAAATAACGTTAAGGCCTGCTGACAACGGTCCGCAGGCCCTGGTCAGTGGGGCTGAATTCATGATGGATCTGGTTTAACTTGGGAAAGCACACCGGGGGAACGGTGTGATAGGAGCTGCATCTAGGATTTCGTGCTACCGCGATGCCGTCAACCACAAAACGGACACGTGTCGTTTTTGGGCCATTCCTCTCGCGCAGATTCGCGCGGCCGCGAATCCCCCGCCCGGGGACAAACCCGTTCGCGATGTTGGGTGCAACTGAATTCCGCCGGCTGCGAATTCTTTGGATGAGTTTGCCCCGCCATCCCGTTGCCGTGCGAACACCGCCGCGTCCGGCCGCCCTTATTTGCTGTCCTTCCACCCGGCTTTGCTTCAGAGAGTGCCCGTTCCGCCCATGCTGACGCCGACCGACGTGCAGATCATTGGTACCGAAGTCGCCCTCCGCTGGAGTGACGGTCGTGAAACCTATCACCCAGCTGACCGCCTCCGCGCCGCCTCCCCCAGTGCGGAGACGCAGGGCGAGCGCGACATTTTCGGCCAGCAGCATGGCGGACACGGGCCGCGCGATTTTTCCGGCGTGACCGTCACGGGCTGGGAGCGCATCGGCAACTACGCGCTGCGCTTCGATTTCAGCGACGGTCACCGCACCGGCCTCTATTCGTACGAGTATCTGTTGAAACTGGCGGACCAGGTGTAGGAGCGAGCTTGCTCGCGATGCCGGGCATCCTATTTCTTGGCCTCGTTCTTCGCCTGCACGCAGCGCCCTCCCCCACTTTCGGTTCATCCCTCACTTTCACTCTCATCTTCACTTTTCAGCCATGAGCATCCTCCCATTCCCCGCCCGCTCCACGACGCAGGAAATCGAGCTCGGCACCACCTTGCAGCCGAAATTCGGCCCCGACGGCCTCATTCCCTGTATCACGACCGATGCGCAGACCAACGAAGTGCTGATGTTCGCCTTCATGAACGCCGAGGCGCTCGCCCAAACGATCAAGACCAAAAAGGCGACCTATTGGAGCCGCTCGCGCCACAAGCTCTGGGTCAAAGGCGAGGAGTCGGGCAACGTGCAGCTCGTGCAAGAGCTGCGCGTCGATTGCGATCAGGACGTCGTGCTGCTCAAGGTCGAGCAGACCGGCGCGGCCAACGCCGCGTGCCACAACGGCTACCGGTCGTGCTTCTACCGCCGCCTAGCGCGCCTGGACGACGCGTCCTACCGGCTCGAATACACCGCCGAGCGGCTGTTCGATCCGGCGACGGTGTACAAGAAAAAATGACGCTCCGGCCGGCGGCCTGGCGGATTTCTCCGCATTCGCCAGCCGCGAAGAATATCATGGGAGGGCCGAGCTCCCGCGAGGCCGTTTGGCGCACGCGGCCTCGCGGGAGCTCGGCCCTCCACTTTTGGCTTCGGGTTCGCCGCGCCAGACCGAACAGCTCTTTTCAGGTCAATCGGCGCGCCGCCGCCTGCGCGCGGAGGCACAATTCGGCCGCCTTGAACGCATGCGCCTGGGTCATGGCCTTCTCGGCTCGGTTCAGACAGTCGAGGATGAACTCGCCGAAGAACCGGTAACCCACCTTGCCTTCGACCTCCAGGTGTTGTTCTCCCCGGCCGTCGACGAGATAAACGTGGTCGCCGGTCTTCTCGCGCCCCACATCGACGTATTTGCGGAGCTCAAGATAACCCTTGGTCCCGATGATGAAGGTGCGGCCGTCGCCCCACGTGCTGAGTCCATCCGGCGTGAACCAGTCCACGCGCACCTGGTTGGTCGCCCCGTTGTCAGCGACGAGCGTGGCTTCGCCGAAATCCTCGAATTCCGGTTTGTCCGGATTGGCGAAATTGCCGATGGCCGCGTGGACCACCGCGGCGTCGCGGGCGTCCGCGTAGGTGAGGAACTGTTCAAATTGGTGACTGCCGATGTCGCAGAGGATGCCGCCGAATTTGGCGCGCTCGAAAAACCAGGCGGGACGGGACGGTTTGTTGAGCCGGTGCGGTCCGAGGCCGATCACGTTGATGACCCGGCCCAGCACGCCGTCCCGCACCAGATCGGTGGCATACATGGCCGCCTCCACGTGCAGGCGTTCGCTGTAATAAACCATGTATTTCCGGCCGGTGCGCGCGACCACCGCCTTGGCCTGCTCGAGCTGTTCGAGCGTGGTAAACGGCGCCTTGTCCGTGAAGTAATCCTTGCCCGCCTCCATCACCCGGCAGCCAAGCGGACCGCGCTCGGAGGTGACGGCGGCCGCCGCGATCAGCCGCACCTCGGGATCGCCCAGCATCTCGTCGAGGGAACGCGCCTCCTTCGCCTGCGGATATTTCGCACGGAAAGCGTCGCGCTTCCGAGTGTCGGGCTCGTAGACCCACTTCAGGGTGGCGCCCGCTTCGAGGAGCCCGTTGCACTGGCCGTTAATGTGACCGTGGTCGAGGTGGGCGGCGCCAAAGACAAATTCCCCCGACTTCACGACGGGATGCGGCCGACCCTGCGGCGCATAGCTCCCGCCGTCGGACTTTTGCGAATGCGGGTCGACGGCGGCAGCCACGGGGCGCACGAGCGCACCCACGGCGAGGGTGGCGACGGAGCTGGCAATGAAATGACGGCGATTCATGGGGTGCGGGGGTTCGGGGAGTGTGCGAGGGGACGGATGGCGCGAGAGCCCCGGCCGGACCGGCCGGATCAGGTGTCCAGTCTACTCCGGGCGAGACGGGCCGTCCCATGGGGAGCGCGTTCTGGGCGCCCGAGCATGGCATTCGCGGCGGCGTCGCTGACGAAGCGCTCGGCCTTTGCGTCCCAGGTGAGCGGACGCCCGAGCTTCATCGCGATCCAGCTGACGACGCACGCGCTGTTGCTGCGATGCGCGACCGGCGCCGGCGCGATCGGCGGCTGGCGTGAGCGCACGCATTCCAGCCAGTTCTTGTGATGCTCGTCGCTGTGCGGCAGTCGCACGGCGACCTCTTTCTGGTCGAGCAGCCGGGGATGGCTCGCGTCCAGCGGCCGGAGGCCTCCGGATGACACCGTCGGATCGCTCGAGGTCGTCTGGCCTTCGCGCGAAACGAAAATCCACCCGTCGTCGCCGATGAACTTGAGGCCATTCGGCAGTCTGTCCGACACCGTCACGCGGACATCGTGCGGATAGGTCAGCTCGACGTCATAGGCGCCGTGCACGTTCCAGATCTTGTTCGTCGGAAACTCCGCCTGTGCCTCCACCCGACTCGGACCGCCGTCCTCGACGTTCAGCGCCCAATGCATCGTGTCGAAATGATGCGAGCCCCAGCCGGTGATCATGCCCAAGGTGAAGGCCTCGTTGCGCAGCCACCCGGGCCGGCCATAATTCCCTTGGGGGTGCACGCGTTGCTCGGTGTAATAAGCCAGCGGGGCCGGGCCGAGCCAACGCTCGTAGTCGAGATTCGGCGGCACCGGTTGCTCCGGATCGTCGGGCTTCGTGGGATCGATCGGCAGCCCGATCTCCACGTAGCGCACGCGGCCGACGCGGCCGCTGCGCACGAGCTCGCAAGCCTCGCGAAACTGCTTCCAGGAACGCTGCTGGCTGCCGACCTGAAAGATGCAGGCGGATTTCGCGATCGTGTCGCGCAGGATGACACCTTCGGCGTGAGTCAGCGTGAACGGCTTCTGCAGGTAGATATCCTTGCCGGCGAACACCGCGGCCAGCGCGACCTCCGCGTGCTGGTGATCGGGCGTGCTGATCACCACAGCGTCGATATCCTTGCGTGCGAGGAGCTCGCGATAGTCGTGGTACGTCCCGACCGTTGGCACCGGGGCCTTGGCCTCCCGATAGTGATTTTCCACCAAGGTCTTGCCATCGGCGGCGCGGTTCGCGTCGAGATCGCAGACCGCGACGATGTCGGCCAGACCCGATTGGAGGACACCGGGCATGTCATGGACGCGCGCGATGCGGCCGCAGCCGATCTGTCCGACGCGCAATCGATTGCTGGGAGCGGTGACTCCGAAAAGACGGTGGGGTAGAACCAGCGGTAAGCTGGCCACCGCGGCCAGCTTGAAGAAGTCGCGGCGGCTGACGATGGACGGCCTGGGGCAAGGAGTCTTCATCGGAAGCCAATCTAGTCAGAATCTGGGGCGAAGGTCCACCGTTTCGAAGCGGGCCTTTCCATTCGTTTCCGGGCAGGCACGTGCCTCCGGCCGGGCGCGGTCCTCCGCCCATCCACGGGCAGCACACACTGGCGCCACCTCTCACCTCGCGGCAACCGCCAGCCCCCGAAGGTCGAGGCGGTCGTGGCGCGACCCGGCGTGGACCCTGATCCCGCGGTCTGCCGGCCACCCTCGCTGCGAGCCGTCTCCCTCACCGTCCCGGCATCATTCCGCGCTCGCTCACCGCGGCAAACGCCAGCACGCGCTGGAATTCCTCGCTGCCCACCTGCGGATGCTTCTGCAGCTGTTCCAAGGCCTGCCCGCGATTGAGCCCCTCGCGGAAGAGGATGCGATGGATCTGCTTGACGCGCTCAATCTGCTCGGGGGTAAACCCGCTGCGTTCCAGCCCCACCTTGTTGATCGAGCGGATGGCCGCCGGGTTGCCGTCGGCGATCAGGAACGGCGGCACATCCTGGACGACCTTGGACATGGCGCCGAGCATGGCATAGGCGCCGATGCGGCAGAACTGGTGCACCCCGGTGCCCCAGCCGATGTTGACATGGTCCTCGATGACGACATGGCCGGCCAGCGCGGACTGGCTGCTCATCACGAGGTGGCTGCCGATCACGCAGTCATGCGCGACGTGGCTGTAGGCGAGAATGACGTTGTCGTTGCCGAGGACGGTGAACGCGCCGTCCTTGGTGGCAAAGTGCACGGTGGTGTATTCGCGAAACACATTGCGGTCGCCAATGCGCACCCCGGGATGGCCGCCCTTGAATTTCAGATCGTGCGTCTTCGTACCGATGGCCGCATAGGGAAACACCTCGCACTGCCGGCCCAGCACGGTGTTGCCTTCGACCGTGCCGTGATGGTGGATGACCGTGCCATCGCCCACGATGGCCGTGCCTCCCACATAGGCGTAGGCGCCGATGGTAACGTCGGCGCCCAATTGTGCTGTCGGCTCGATGATCGCGGTGGGATGAATCTGGGAGGCCATGGATCAGAATCGGGACGTTCGGTCATCGCGGAACCGCGGGCCGGAGCCGTCCGGCCGGACGGCGTGGTGGCTCTCGCTGCGCGCGGCGGTCGCTTGGTTCCTCGCCATGATGCGATGACGGGTGACGCTACCGGGTCGCCGGCCTATTCCAGCATTCCCTCGTCGACCACGGTGAACATCATTTCGGCCGAGGAGACCACCAGGCCGTCGACGCTGCAGGTCACCTCCGCCGTGGCGATCTTGTTGCCGCGCATCCGGGTGAGCTTGGCATTGATGACGACCTGGTCGCCCGGGCGCACGGCCTTGCGGAACTTGATCTTGTCGGCGCTCATTAGCAGCGCGACCTTGCCCTCGCTGCTGCCGCGCCGTAGGAGCAGCACGCCGGCGGCCTGGGCCATCGCCTCGACCTGGAGCACGCCGGGCATCACGGGATTCCCCGGATAATGCCCGCTAAAATAGGGTTCGTTGATCGTGACATTCTTGATCGCCACCAGCTCGTCATCGCCCACGAATTCGATCACGCGGTCGATCATGACAAAGGGGTAGCGATGCGGCAGCGTGTCGAGGAGGCGGCGGATATCGAGAAAGGTCTCCGTGGCGAGCACCTGCTTGGGACGCGCCGCAGGCTTCTTCTTCGCGCCCCCCTTGAGTTCCTCCCGGCGGGCGTACAGCGCCTTGGTGAGCTCGGCGTTGATGGCGTGGCCCGGCCGCGTGGCGATGATGTGCGCCCGCAGCGGCACGCCCAGCAGCATCAGGTCGCCGATGATGTCGAGGATCTTGTGGCGGACGAACTCGTCCTTGAAGCGCAACGGGTCCTTCGAGATGATCTTGTCGCCCTTGATGACAATGGCGTTGTCGAGGCTGCCGCCCTTGATCTTGCCCAGCTTCACGAGCTCCTCGATGTCCTCGTAAACCGTGAACGTGCGGGCGGCGGCCACCTGCGTGATGTAGGTGTCGGGATCGATGGTGAGCGAGAGGTGCTGCGTATGGATGCCGCGGTCGTCGGCCGAGGTGCAGGAAATCTTCAGCGCGTCGGCCGGCAGCGCGATGATGGAGGAGGTCCCGCGTGTCACGGAGATCGGCTGGTCGAGCGCGAAATACTCCCGTTCGGCGTCCTGTTCGACCGGCTCGGCCTCCAGGATGAGATTGACGAACGGCTTCGCGGAACCGTCCATGATGGGCGGCTCGCTCGCGTTCATCTCGACCACCACGTTGTCAATGCCGCAGCCGTGCAGGGCGCTGAGGACGTGTTCGATGGTGGAGATCTTCGCGTGGCCCGACTGGATGGTGGTGGCCCGCACGAGGTCGGTGATCAGGTCGACGCGGGGCTTCACCTCGGGCTGGCCGGCGATGTCCACCCGCTTGAAGACGATGCCGTGGCCGGCGGGCGCGGGCTTCATCGTCAGCGTGACGTACTCACCGGTGTGGAGCGCGTTGCCGCTCAGCGAGACCTCACGCAGGATGGTCCGTTGCTTCATGGATTTGGCGCAGTGTCGGAAGGCGGGCCAAAAGGGCAAGCCCGGAGATGCCTCAGGACCGTCCGCGGTCGACTTTCTCCACGGCTTGCCCTGAACGAAACCGACCGGGGCCGGCAGCGCCCGCCGGCCGTGAGTGGACCGCCCGGTGGCCCGCGGGCGAGGCATGCCTCCCTGCTGCGCCCGGCTTGACAGTGCGCGGCGTGACTTCTTACTCCCTCAACTCTTCACAATACCAAATCCTTTCTCCGGAAACTCCCATGCCGTCCGCCAACGACCTTCGCAAAGGCCAGGTGATCAAGTTCAATAACGAGCCGCACCTCGTGATGGAAACCCAGCACCGCACCCCGGGCAACCTCCGGGCCTTCGTCCAGGCCAAGCTCCGCAACCTCCGGAACGGCCGCTCGTTGGACCAGCGCTTCAACTCGACCGAAACGATGGAGGTGCTCAATACGGACCGCCGCACGCTCGAGTTCAGCTATTCCGACCGCGAGAACTACGCCTTCATCGATCCCAACAGCTTCGAGACCATCGAGCTCAATGCCGCCATGATCAGCGACGCTCGGAATTATCTCGTGGCCAACGGCAAGGTCGAGGTGCTCTTCGTCGACGACCGGCCCGTCACCGTCGATCTCCCCTCCTCCGTCACGCTCAAGGTCACCGACGCCCCCGAAGGCATCCGCGGCGACACCGCCAGCAACGTGCAGAAGCCCGCGATCTGCGAGACCGGCCTGAGCGTCCAGGTGCCGCTCTTCATCAAGGCGGGCGACGTGATCCGCATCAGCACCGCCGACGGCAGCTACCTCGGCCGCGCCTGACCCGCCGCTGAGCGGCTTATGCCTCGCACAGCCGGGATGATTCCCGGCTGTTTGGTTTTCGCCCGGATGCTTGCGACCGCGGCGCGCCGGTGTGTAATACGTCCATGCAAACCGTTCCCCGGCGTTCGTGGGCTGAACCTTTCAAGATCAAGGTTGTCGAGCCCCTCAAAATGACCACGCGCGAGCACCGCGAGCGCGTCCTGACGGAGGCCGGTTACAACACCTTCCTGTTGCGTTCGGCGGATGTCTACATCGACCTGCTCACCGACAGCGGCACCAACGCCATGAGCGACAACCAGTGGGCGGGGCTGATGCTCGGTGATGAGGCTTACGCCGGCAGCAAGAACTTCTACCACCTCGAGGAAAAGGTCCGCCAGTACTATGGCTACCAACATCTGGTCCCGACGCACCAGGGGCGCGGCGCCGAGAATCTGATCTCCCGGATTCTCATCAAGCCCGGCGACTTTGTTCCCGGCAACATGTACTTCACCACTACGCGCCTGCACCAGGAGCTGGCCGGCGGCACGTTTGTGGACGTGATCATCGACGAGGCGCACGATCCCGCCAGCACGCATCCGTTCAAGGGCAACGTGGACCTGCAGAAGCTCGCCGAGCTCGTGCGGCGCGTCGGTGCCCGCCAGGTGCCCTACGTCTCCGTTGCCGCCACGGTCAACATGGCCGGCGGGCAGCCCATCGCCCTGGAGAATCTCCGGCAGGTGCGCGCCTTCTGCACGGACCACGGCATCCGCATCATCCTCGACGCCACCCGCGCGCTCGAAAACGCCTTTTTCATCAAGCAGCGCGAACCGGGTTATGCCGACAAGACGCTCGCCGAGATTCTGCGGGAGATGTGCGCCTGCACCGACGGCTGCACCATGAGCGGCAAGAAGGATCTGCTGGTCAACATCGGCGGCTTTCTCGCCGTGAATGACGACGCGATTTTTGAGGAGGTGCGCAACCTGGTGGTGGTGTACGAGGGCCTGCACACCTACGGCGGGCTGGCGGGCCGCGACCTGGAAGCCATGGCCCGCGGCATCGAGGAAGCCGTGCAGTACGACCACATGCGCGCCCGCATCGGGCAGATCGAGTATGTCGGCGAACACCTCCAACAGCTCGGCATCCCCATCGTCCTGCCCATCGGCGGTCATGCCATCTTTCTCGACGCCAAACGATTCCTGCCGCATCTCCGGCAGCTCGAGTTTCCCGCGCAGACCCTGGCCGCTGAACTCTACCTCGAATCCGGCATCCGCGCGATGGAGCGCGGCATCGTCTCGGCCGGGCGGAACAAGGAGACGGACGACCACTACTATCCAAAGCTCGAGCTCGTGCGGCTCACCTTCCCGCGCCGCGTCTACACCCAGGCCCACTGTGATGTGACCGTGGAATCGATCCAGGCCGTGTACGCCGCCCGCGCCGCGGTCAAAGGTCTGAAGATGGTTTACGAGCCCAAGTACCTCCGCTTCTTCCAGGCACGCTTCGAACGCCTGCCGTAGGATCGCAGCGATGCGCGGGATTCCCCTTGTGACGTCGCGCTCGGACGATTACATGCATCGTGTGATTCACCGCTGATGCCCAGGCTATCGGACTGAGTCCTGCATCAGCAAATTCCCAATCCGATTCTGCCATGGACAAGCCCAACATCGCCCAAAAATTCCCGATCGTGAAAGAGATGGCCGCCGGAACCTACTACTGGTGCGCCTGCGGCAATTCGAAGAACCAGCCGTTCTGTGATGGCTCCCACAAAGGCACCGGCTTCACCCCCAAGCAGGTCGTGATCGCCGAGGCAAAGAAAGTGGCCTGGTGCGCCTGCAAGCACTCGAAGAACGCCCCCTTCTGCGACGGCACGCATCGGACCGTGTAGCGCCCTTCATCCTTCCCGCCGATATCCGGTTTTCGGAATCCGCCATCACACCACCCGCGCCCACAGCACCTGGAGGTAGCGGCTTTCGAGGCAATTGGAAAAAACCGGATGATCCGGCCCGGGACCGGTGCAGGCGAAGAACTGCAGGCGGCGGTTGAGGCGGTGCGCCGCCTTGATGACGTGCGCCTCAAACTGCTCGAGACTCACCAAGCCGGAGCAGGAGCAGGTCACGAACAATCCGCCCGGCTTCACCAGGCTGAGCGCGAGCTGGTTGAGATCCTCATACTTGCGGCGGCCCTCAAAGTGCCCCGGGCCTTCGCGCGTGAGCACAAACTTCGGCGGGTCGAGCACGACGGCATCCCACGTTTCCCCGTTCTGCTGCATCTGCCGCGCGTAGGCGAAGGCATCGGCATGCACCCAGTGCAGCCGCGACGGCGGCACCTGGTTGAGATTCTGGTTGCGCCGCGCCTGCGCGACGGCGGTCTCGTCAAGATCGACGCCCGTCGCGTCCGCCGCGCCGCCGAGCACCGTGGCCGCCAGCGCGAAGCCGCCCGTGTAGCAGCACAGGTCGAGCACGCGCGCACCCGTTGTCAGTTCGGACAACCGCCGGCGGTTGTCGCGTTGGTCGCAGAAGAAGCCGGTCTTGTGACCCTCAACGAAATCAATCGCATAGCGCACGCCGTGCTCGCGGATGCGGACCTTGTCCGGCGCCGCGGCCGTGACCTCCTTCATCAGCGACGGTTTGATGCCCTCGAGGCTGCCGAGGTCGTGGTCGACGTGCACATGGGTGTGCTTTGTGCCGCAGAGTCCGTGCAGCAGCGCCAGCCAGGTCGGGAGGCGCTGGAAGATGCCCAGGCTGGTGACGTCGCAGAACAGCACGTCGCCGTAGCGGTCGACCGTCAGGCCACTGAGCCCGTCGCCGTCGGAGTTGACGACGCGCCAGGCGTCGGTCACCGCGTCGAGTTTGAGCCAGTCGCGCCGCAGCGCGACGGCCCGGCGGATGGCCGCCTCAAAGTAATCCTCTCCCACCGGCTCGGCCGAGTGGCAGACCACGCGCAGCGGAATCTTGGCGCGCGGGTTGTAGAGCCCGGCGCCGATTCGCTGTCCGTTTTTGTCATAGACCGCGACGAGGTCGCCGGCTTGCGCGTCCGGCGACACCTGGCCCAGCATCCGCGGAAAGATGTGCGGTTGGAAGGTGACGAACTTCAGCTGCGCCCAAGGCTTCGATCGCTGCGATGGGTCGCCCCTGCCGCGCGAAAAGTTGGAAGGAACTTCATCCATCAAGCCTCTCGCAAAGCCGCAAAGTCGCAAAGAGGCGATGAAAAAAGCCCCGCCTCAAGGGCGGGGCTGAAAGGATTCACACCGTGGCGCCTTTGCGGCTTGGCGCGAGGTGACTTCCGTCACGCCACACGTTCGACGATGAGCGGCGGGGGCGTCGGGCGCTTCGGCGCGAGCCGGTAGGCGTTCTTGAAATATTCCAGCGCCTGCTCGAGCTTCGCCTCGTCGTTGTAGTGGATCATCATGAGCGGCTCGCCCTGCTTCACCTGCGTGCCCACCTTCTTGATTTCCGATACGCCGACCGCGTAGTCGATCTTGTCGTGCGGGTTTTCCCGGCCGGCGCCGAGCAGATGCACGCCGCGCGCGATCATGGCCGCATTGATGGTATGCACATAGCCGCGCTTCGGGGCCGGCAGCTTCCGAATGTGCTTCGCCTGCGGGAACTTCTCCGGATGGTCGATGAACGAGGTGTCGCCACCCTGCGCCTTGACGAGCTCCTTGAACTTTTCGAGCGCGGAGCCGTCGGTCAGGTGGCGCTGCACGGTCTGCTTGGCCGAAAGCGTGGAGCCCGCGACACCAGCCAGCCGCACGATCTCCATGCCGAGCTTGAGCACGAGTTCCTTCGCGTCCTCGGGCCCTCCGCCCTTGAGCAGCTGGATGGCCTCCCGGATTTCAAGCGCCGTGCCGACCGAGTCGCCCAGCGGCTGGTTCATGTCGGTCACCAGCGCAACGCAGCGGCGCTTCATGGAGCGGCCGACGCGGGTCATGGAGCGCGCGAGCTGCTTGGCCTGCTCCAGATCCTTGATGAACGAACCGTTGCCCCACTTGACATCGATCACCAGGCCTTCGGAGCCCTCGGCGAGCTTGCGCGAGAGCACGCTGCCGGTGATCAGCGGCAGGCTCGGGATCGTGCCGGTCTCCTTGCGCAGCGCATAGAATCGGGCGTCGGCCGGCGCGAGTTCGGGCACCTGCATGACGATGGCGCCGCCTATCCGGCCGAGCTGCTCAACGAAATGAGGGATGCCTTGATGGCCCTTGAATCCCGGGATGGCACCCAGCTTGTCGAGCGTGTTGATGATAAACTCCTGATCGGTCCCGCACATCATCGGCACGACCACGCCGCTGGCCATCGCCAGCGGCACGAGCACGAGCGAGGTCTTGTCGCCCACGCCGCCGGTGGAGTACTTGTCGATCTTCGGCTTGGAGATATGCGAGAGATCGATGACCTCGCCGGAAAGCATCATTTCCTCCGTGAGGATTGCCGTCTCCTGCGCTGACATGTTGGCGAAGTAGATCGCCATCAAGAGCGCCGCGAGCTGGGGCTGGGGCATTTCGCCATCCAGCGTGGAATCTATGATGTAGCGTATCTCCTCCTGCGTAAATTCGTTCCCATCGCGCTTTTTCTCAATGAGATAGCTGAAGGAAGGCTTGATGAACCTGCGATGTGGCATGAGACGCTTGCGCATGTGAGTTGTCATGGAACCAATTCGTGGCCGTGGGCCCGAAGAGTTTAGCACAAAAAACATTCTATCCTGTTTGTCGAGACAATTTTACCCATCTTGGGTGCGGCGATTCGGATCTGCTTTATTGCGATTCCCGGCGGCACTCCACGCCAAATTCCGATCAATTACGCGCTTGCGACGATTTCGGGCGCTTCGTTGAGTGGCCCGATGGATCTTCGCTTCGATCTTGCCGCCGCTCTGGACCTCATGCTGGCCGACGCCGCCGTCAAGGCTGGTCTGACTGAGCCCGGCTTCGCGCCTGAAGTGCGGCTGGCCGATCCCGTTCACGGCGACTTTCAGGCCAATGGTGTGCTGGCTTATGCCAAACGTCATCGCCAGAATCCGCGCGCGCTCGCCGAGGCCTTGGTCTAGCAGCTGGGCGAACTCGTCCCGCTTTTCGATCTCGCAGGCGCCGGGCCGGGTTTCATCAACTTCAAGCTCAAGCCCGCCACCCTCCTTGCCTGGTTCAGCGCGCACCGCAGCCGCGAGGCGCTCGCTGCCGGCGCCAAGGCGGGGCATTCCGGCAGGACCTGGGTCGTCGACTACAGCTCGCCCAACACGGCGAAGCAGATGCACGTCGGCCATCTGCGCTCGGCCGTGATCGGCGAAGCCATCTGTCGGTTGCTGGAATTCAGCGGCGCGAAGGTCGTCCGCGACAACCACGTGGGCGACTGGGGCACGCAGTTCGGCAAACTCATCTGGGCCTACAGGGGCCATCTCGATTCCGCCGCGCTCGCGCGCGACCCGCTCGAGGAATTCGAGCGCCTCTACAAGATCGGCAACTCCGCGGCCGAGGCCGACCCCGCCGTGCTCCGGGAGGCGCAGCGGGAGCTGGTCAAGCTGCAGGCCCGCGACCCCGAGAACCTTGCCATCTGGGATCAGATCAATCGGGCCAGCCTGGCCGCGTTTCAGAAGATCTACGACCAGCTCGGCATCCGCTTTGACGTCACGCTCGGCGAAAGCTTCTACAACGACAAACTCGAGCCGATCTACCGTGAGCTCACCGACTGCGGCCTGGCGGCCGAGAGCGAAGGGGCGCTCGTGGTCTTCCATCCGGAACACCCGCGCTTCAAGGCGCAACCGTTCATCATCCGCAAATCCGACGGGGCCGCCAACTACGCCACCAACGACCTTGCCACCATCCTCTACCGCGTGGAGCATTTCCACGCCGACGGAGTGATCTATGTCGTGGATTCGCGGCAGCGTGATCATTTCGATCAGCTTTTTCTCACCGCGGGCAAATGGTTCACGCGCACGCAGCGGCACCTGCCGGTGCTGCTGCATATCGACTTCGGCACGGTGCTGGGCGAGAACAACAAGCCGCTCAAGACCCGCAGCGGTGAGAACATCCGGCTGCAGGAGCTCCTGGACGAGGCCATCGAGCGCTCCTTCCGGCTGGTCAGTGAGAAGAACCCCGAACTCCCCGAAGCGGAGCGCCGCGCCATCGCCCGGATCGTCGGCATCGGCTCGGTGCAATACGCCGACCTCTCGCAGAACCGCTCGAGCGACTACGTGTTCTCCTGGGACAAGATGATCTCGCTGGACGGCAACACGGCCGCCTATCTGCTCTATGCCGTCGCTCGCATCCACAGCATCTTCCGCAAGCTTGATCTGCGCCCCGGGGACACCACGAACGAAGCCGGCGCCACGCCATTCGCGACGCCCGCCGAGCTGGCCCTCGCCCACAAACTCGTGCGTTTCCCCGACGCGCTCGCCGCCGCCACCACCAACCTCCGCCCGCACTTCCTCTGCACCTTTCTCTACGACCTCGCGGGCGAGTTCAGCGCGTTCTACAACGCCGACAAGGTGGCGGTTGACGATGCGCCGGTGCGCGCCCGCCGCCTCATCCTCTGCAACCGCACGCTGCTGCTGCTCGAGACCGGCCTGGAACTCCTCGGCCTGCGCATTCTAACAAAAATGTAGCGAAGACCGCCGGTCCCGTCGAAGCCGGGGTGACGGCGGAGGCGGCCTTGGACCGCCGTTTATTCCCAGACGCTTACGCGCCTGGCCCTGTCGGCGCGACCTCGCGCCGCCGGCGTCCGCTTCGGCTCTCCCAAAACTGCTTGCTGCTTCCCGGCCTTCACGCCAGATTCGCCGCCGATGTTGACCCAGGAATACTACATCCGAGGAATCAACGACACAGAGGCCCGCGGACCCTTTACGGTGGATCATCTGGTCACCTTGGGCGACACCGGCCAGATTGACGCCGAAACGCTGTTCTACGACGCCGCCACCGAGCAGTGGGCCACCATCAGCTCAAACGAGGAGCTCAGGAACGCCGTCTTTCCCCCGAAGCGACGGCTCGAGGTCAAGCCGAAGAACAGCGTCACGACGCTCAACGTCCCCAAGGAGGAGTACAAGCCCATCACCGTCCAGCAGATGCTCGCCGCCGCCGAAGGGCGCACCGACGAGACGCGGGACAAGCGCCACTACATGGTGGCCCAGCTGATGAGCGCCAAGATCGGCATGTATGCCGCGCTGCTCATCTTCGTGCTCAGCGCCGGCGCGCTGATCCTGCCGTACATCGACATTGTGATGGCGCTCAACTTCGAGAAGATTGCGGAGGAACCCCTCATCTATCTCGGTTTCATCGACTTGGTTTGCGTGGTGCTGCTGGCCCTGGGCATGGTGGCCGCGTACCCGTTCATCCGTTTTCGCGCCGCACTCGGCACCGGTTTCCTCGGCCTGCTCTTCATTTCGCAAGATCAGCCGCTCGTGGCGGTGGCGGTCGCCTGCGGTTCGCTGGGCCTGTATCTCTGCACGATCTTTCTGACCTACCTTCCGGTCATCGCTGCCGCCGTGCTGGGCCTGGCCGGCATCGGCGGGTTTGCCTACTTCATGCTGACATGAAATCGCACGGCGGCCCGATCGGCGGCGCGCACCCGGACCTCATTCCGCATGGGCTGGCTGGCTGAAAACTACCGCGATTTCGAGCACCTTTGCCAGCGGGGCATCTGGCAGCCCATGGCGCTCAAGGACCACCCGGTGCGCGGCCGCGTCTACGGCCTGCTGCGCGTGGTGTCGATCACGTACACCGGCCTGTTTGAAAACCACATCACCGCGCGCGCCGCCGCGCTGAGCTATGCCTCGCTGCTCGGCCTCGGTCCGCTCGTGGCCCTCGCCATGCTCGTGGCCGGTTTCGTGCTCAACCAGCATGACCCGACCGCGGTCGTCAACTCCCTGAACCGCGCCCTCAAATTCATCGCCCCGCAGATCGCGCAGTACGAGCATCTCGACCAGCGCACCGGCCAGCCGCCGCCCGCAGCCGCACCGGCGTCGGCCGGGCCGACCACCCCGGCGGGCGCCACGCCCGCCCCCGAGATCGCCGTCGATCCTGCGCTCGTCCAGCTCATCGACAGCTTTGTCGCCGGCAGCCGCTCGGGCACCGCCGGGGTCGTGGGTGCGCTCACGCTCATTATCATCGTCATCCAGCTTTTCACTTCGGTGGAAAACGCCTTCAACACCGTGTGGGGCGTGCGCCGCGGCCGCTCCTGGCTGCTGCGCGTGGTGTTCTACTGGACCATCATGACGCTGGGCGCCGTGCTCTTCTTCGCCTCGCTCACCGCGCTGTCGGCGGCGGCGTTCATCAGCGTCTTCTTTGAGAAACTCCCCTTCGGCGTCGAGCTGCTCCGGGCGCTGCAGTGGATGCTGCCCTCGTTGTCGGTCGCGGTGTTGGTGGCAGTCCTCACCCTCTTCTACCGGTATATTCCCAACACCCGCGTCTTCTGGTGGGCCGCGCTGATCGGCGCGCTCGTCGTCACCGCGCTCCTCTTCCTCAACAACTACCTCGCGTTCCTCTACTTCAAGCGCGTCGTGCTGCAGCGCAGCCTCTACGGCTCGCTCGGCATCCTGCCGATCCTCATGCTCGGCCTCTTCATCTTCTGGTTCTTCGTGCTGGTGGGCGGACAGATCAGCTACGCCGTGCAGAACGTCCACTACCGCAGCAGCCAGGCGGCCTGGCACAACCTGAGCGAGTTTGCCCGCGAAAGCCTCTCCCTGCTCGTGCTGCTCGTCATCAGCCGCCGCTTCAAGGACTGCCAGCCCGCCTACTCCGCCTCCGAGCTCGGCCGGCTCATCAAGGTGCCCATGCAGATTCTCAACGAGTGCCTCAACCGCCTCGGCGACCTCGGTCTTGTCTCGCTGATTCCGCCGGCCGAGGGCCAGGCGTCGCTCGACAACCGCTACCAGCCGGCGCGGCCGCTCGGGCGCATCACGCTCGCCGAGTTCAAGCAGCTGTTCGAGAACCACGGCGAGAATCCCGGCGGCGAGGCCCTCCACGCCGTCGATTCCGTGCTCCAGTTCTACCACGAGCGCCTCGCCCTCCGCCTGCGCGACGCCCTCGGGACCCAGACGCTCGACGCCTTGCTGGACGAGCTGCCCGCCGTCCCCAAGTCCGCCGCGACGTAAGACGCGCACAGGGAGGGACGCGCAATCCACATGACCACGGCCAGATCATCGCTGATCCGCGTGTCGCTGCTGCTGATTCTCGCGCTGTGGCCGGGTGAGGCCCGTCTCGCCGCCGCCGAGCAGCCGCCCGGCGAGACGCCCGAGCAGATCATGGCGCGCAATGCCAGGCTCGCCAACATGAACGCCCTCATGGCCAAGGCGTTCGCCGCGCACTCCGCCCGCCAATGGCAGGAGGCCGAAACCACCCTGAAACAATTGATCGAGGAGAATCCAGACGCGAACGAGTGGGAGTTTTATCAGGCCCTCGGAACGGCGCAGACCGGGTTGCGCGAGTATCAGGACGCCATCCAGTCGTATGAAAAGGGCATCGCGATCGCCCGCGATCATCCCGATCCCAAGGCCGACCCCGCCAAGATCAATGCCGGCTTGGGGCAGATGCTCATCTCCGAAGGCAACGCCTATTTGAAATTGCGGAAGCCGGATGAGGCGGTCGCCCGGTACACGCAGGCGGCGGCCATCTGTCCCGATCCGGCCACGGCCTATTTCAACCTCTGCGCCACGCTGTACAACACGGGCAACATGAAGGCGGCGGCGGCGGCCGCGGACAAGGCCATCGCCGCGGATCCGAAGAAGGCCGACGCCTATTTCATCAAAGGCTCCGCGCTGTTCGCCGACGGCAAGGTCGAAGGCGGCAAGTTCATCGCACCGCCGGAGTCGGTCGCGGCGTTGAAGAAGTACCTGGAGCTGGCCCCGACGGGCCCGCACGCGGATGACGTCAAAGCCATGCGCCACGCCATCACGGGCACGCCGGGAACCCCCGGACGGCGCCGCGAAGAAATAGTCGCGCACCGCGCCGCGGCCGCGTTCTTGGTTTGGCGTTCTGCGTTTTGGGTTTCGCGTGCAGCGCTTTCGCCCCGCCCTGACGTCCTCCTTCCCGCGCCGAAGCTTGAGCGTAGGCGGTGAACCACGCCTCTGTCTTCTGACCTCTGACCTCTGTCTTCTGACGTCTCTCCCCCGCCCCCTCCGCTCCTAGCTTGTCTTTCCAGGCCCGCTGCCCCCAGAATCACCGCCATCTCAGGCAACTCCAACCCGCCACTTTGTCCTCCCATGTTACCCGCCTCCTCTCGATCCACCCCCGCGGCCGGCCTCAAGACCGTCCTCATCATCGACGACGATGTGCACTTCACGGCAACCCTCACCCTCGGTCTTGAAGCCAACGGCTACCGCACGCTGACCGCCGCCGACGCGGCCGCCGGATGGAGGCTCGCCCGCACGCATCTGCCCGACCTCATCCTGTGCGACATCCAGATGCCCGGCAAGGACGGCCGCGCGCTCCTGAACGAGATGCGGGCGGATCCCGAGCTGGCCGACCGCCAGTTCGTGCTCATGACGGGCAAGGCCGCCTACGGCAGTCCCCGCGCCGCCATGGACCTCGGCGCGGACGACCTGCTGTTGAAACCGTTCGGGCTGGAGGAACTCCTCCGTTGCGTCGCCGCCCGCCTGCAACGCGCGGCACTCAGCCGCCGCGTGGACGACCGCGTGCTCGAAGAACTGCGCGAAAAACTGCATTCAACCCTGCCGCAGGAGTTCTTCACCCCGCTGGCCGGCATCCTCGGCCTCACGGAGCTGCTGGAAAAGCAGCTCGATATGCTCAGCAAGGAGGAAATCCTGCAGGACCTGCAGGATATCCGTCGGTCCGCCCGCCGCCTCCATCGCACCCTGCGCAACTATCTTCGCATCCTCGATCTTGACCGACCTGATTCCGCGGGCCCGGCCGAGCTGCTCGACGCGGATGCCGTCGTGGCCGCGCTCTCCACTGGCATCAAGGCTGCCGCCGAGCGCCACCAGCGCGCGGCCGACGTGGTGGCGGAACTCACCGGGGCCGACCTCAAGGCGGATCCCCTCGATCTCACCATCCTCGCCGAGGAACTGGTGGACAACGGCCTCAGCTTCTCGCGCCGCGACACCAAGGTGCAAGTGAAGGCCTGGACGGATGCCGGCCGGCTGCACCTCTCCGTGACCGACGCCGGCCGCGGCATGACGGCCAGCCAATTGGAGGAGGTCGGGGCGTTTCGCCAGCCCGACCGCACCCTGCTGCGGCAGCAAGGCCTCGGGCTCGGCGTGGCGCTCGTGCGCAAGCTCGCGCGTCACCTCGGGGGCGAATTCAGCCTCGACAGCGAGGCCGGCAAAGGCACGACCTGCCACCTCAGCCTGCCGATCGCCGCCGCGTGACGTGACGCGCGCCCGCGCGCTTGTGCGTTCGCCCCCCGACCCGGCCGACGTCGTCAATCGCGTACGTGATCCGCCGTCACCTCACGAAAAGTTACGCGGAATCCGATGGAGGAGTGATTCCCCTTGATCTTCGTTGGGGTGCGATCTTGCTTGCCGGGCTGAAGCTGCGGCGCATCAGACCTGACTCAAAATCAGAAAGGAGCACGAGATGTGTACGGCGAATGCATGGCGGAGGGCCGGCCTTGCCGTCCTCCTGTTCTTTCTGATGCAGCCCGCCGCGACTCGCGCGGCCACGATCAACGTCTCGGATGGAGACGACCTGCAGGCGAAGATCGACGGCGCGGCCGGCGGCGACGTCCTGCTCCTCGGCACCGGCACCTACCGGGGCTTCCAGATCGACCATCGGCATTTCACGGAGGCGAAGCCTCTCGCCATCAAGGCGGCGCCGGGCGCCAAGCCGCTCATCCTGGGGAGCAACTACGCCGGATACCTGGGCAAGATCAGCGACTCGAGCTACCTCGTGTTCGATGGGTTGACGCTGGAGAACAGCAACCAGCCGTTTTACTGCACCAGCATCGATCACGTCATCTTCGTCAACCTGGAGATCCACAACACCGGTCAGGAGATCCTGCATATCCGGGGAGCGTCGCGCTACGTCGACATCCGCAACTGCAAGCTCTACGACACCGGCCACAGCCAGCCCCAGTGGGCGGAGGGCATCTATGTCGGCATGGGCCAGCCGCCGTTCGAGAGCGTGGAATACGTCTGGATCGAGGGTAACGACATCCACCACACCGGCAATTCCGAGGGGATCAACATCAAGTCGCGGAGCTACCACATCACGATTCGGGGAAACAAGGTGCACGACATCGCCCCCGGAACCGCCACGCAATATAACCAGGCCGGGATCAGTTGTGAGGCGGTGGACCTGGCCTTCAGACCCGGGGTGGACCCCGACATCTGGATTGAGAACAACGAAGTCTACGACGTCAGGTTTGGCCGGTGGGCCAACGGCATCCAGACCACGACCATGGGGCCGAAGATCATCAACAACCACATCCACGACTGCCAGCAGTTCGGCATCGAGTTCAACGACTACAACAACGGTCCCGGCGCCTTCACGACCTGGCTGTTCGGAAACAAGATTGCGAACTGTGGCGCTGGCGCCGTCAACGCCACGGCCCTTTCGACCAAAACCGCGGATCCCGGCGCGAACCCGAACCAGCCGCAGACCTGGTACCAAGCCAATACGGACTCACGTATACCAATGTAGGGCTGCATAAGCCCTCGTAGGGTCGGCGTTCTGCTGGCCAGCAGAACAGCCGCCTCGGCACCGTCCCCCTGGATCCTTCACTCTGTTCAAGATGACAAACCACGAGAATCGTAGGACCGGCATGCTGCCGGCCAGCAGAACGCATTTTTCGAACAGGCACTTGATAAGCGGGCCATTCAATACAGAGTCACGACAAGAGCAGCATGGTTCTGGGGTCCTTAAGGAGGTGCAACATGAGCGACAAGACCAACCTTGAAATCGTCCAGGAAGCGTACGCCGCGTTCGGCCGCGGCGACATGCCCGCGCTCCTGGCCGGCGTCGATCCCCAACCCGAGTGGGAGCATGCCGGACCAAGGGAGATCCCGTGGGCGGGCAGCTTCCATGATCATGAGGGCGTCACCAAGTTCTTCGCGGCCCTCGGGGGTGAGGCCGAGTTCGAAGTCTTCGAGCCGCGGACCTTCGTCGTCCAAGGCGACAGAGTTGTCGTGCTCGGCTTCGAACGGGCCCGCAGCAAACGCACGGGCCGGATGTACGAGACCCATTGGGCGCACGCCTTCACCCTCGCCGACGGCAAGATCACCCAGTTCCGCGAGTACACCGACACCGCCGCGATTGCCCGGGCGCTTCGCAAGCGGTAGGGCGGGTTATCCCTAACCCGCCGTTTAGGCGCCCTCGAGATGATGGCGTTCTGCTGGCCAGCAGAGCGCCCCTACTTTTCAGCTAACCGAGCGAATGTCCTCTGTCCCCTGACCTCTGATCTCTGTCCTCTGACCTCTCTGCCGCGCCGAAGCTTCAGCGTAGGCGGGTGTCCTCTGTCCTCCGAGCCGGCCCCATGCAATTGTAGGAGCGAGCTTCCGCCTTCGCATGAAGCGACGGCGGACAAGTGCTCGCGACCCGTCCTCCGTAGCCTCAGCGAAGGAGGATTGCAGAGGAGAAATCGCCTGCGAGCAGGCTCCTACAGTGCTCACCAAACGGTTGGGGGGGGAATGGAGCGAAATCATGGTTCGATTGCATGATTCCGGCTGAGGCCCTCCGGCAGAATCAGCCCTGCTGGTGGATTTCCCGCAGTATCTCCGCGAACCATTGCGTGCGGCTCCGCGCCTTGGCGCTGCGCACGCTCATCGACTGCAGATCCGCCAGCGCGGCGGCGGTGGTCGAGGGCAGGAGCGTCTTTCCCACCGGGGCGCGCTTCGCCGCCCGGCCGCGATCGGCCGCGGTCTCGATCGAAATCTCGCCCTGCAGCGCTTCGGGCAGGAGATCAAGCAGGTAGGCGCGGATCATTTCTCCGCGTTCCGCCGCGGTGCGCCCCGCGGTCTGGGCCAGCAGGGCCAGGTGATCCGGGCGGATCGTCCGGTATTTGCCGTGCAGGTAGTTGTTGATGCGGCTGACAGCGATGCCGGTCGCGGCGCACATCTCGACTTGGTTGATCCCATTCCGCTCCATGAACGTCTGGAGCGTGGTGGTGAACATCTGGGTGCGGAAGGCTTTGGATTTCGACATGATGGGTGGGCTTTCCTTGAACTGCATTTTATTAGGGGATGATAGTTTGTCTGGGCGACAGGCAAACACGGACCACTTGCAGAGGGGAGCCCTTTTTTGCGCGGTCGCGACCGGCCCTACCGGCACGCGGATGAACGCAGGCTCGACGTCCCGCTGACCGAGTTGACCGCCGCATCGCTTTCTGTGGGCCAGAAACAAGCATTGCGCTGAAGATTCCGGGAACCACAATCCTCGAAGGGCAAGGCCATGAAGCAGCAGTGTCACATCTCCTTTATCTATTTCAGCTGGCTCATCCTGGCCGGGGGCCTCGTTTTCCACCTTCTGCACGACAACTACCTGCAGGCCGGCCTCTGGGTCTTCTTCATCGTCCTCTCCCTTTGGCTGTATGTCCGCTATTTCCCGGTCATCTCCCGCTACATGGGATATGGATCCGTGGAGGACCGGCCGGCGGCGCAAGTCGTGCGTACCGCCGCCAAGGTCACCCTCTACACCGGCTTGGGATGTCCATTCTGCCCGCTCGTGCGGAGGAGACTGCAGGAACTGGAGTCCAGGATGGGTTTTGATCTGGACGAGGTGGACGTCACCCTCAAACCGGATCTGCTGATCTCCAAGGGCATTCGCGCCCTGCCCGTGGCGGAACTCGGAGGCGCTCATTTGGTCGGGAACGCCACCAGCGAACAGCTGGCAGCCTTCATCGCGGAACACGCCGGTGCGCCGCGAGAGACACCACCAGCATAGATATCGGCGCGACGTGGAGCGCAGCAGCGGTCTCAGCCGCAGGAAGCAGACCGCCGAGGCCAAGACCTGACCGCCGGCCGTAGCCAAACTCGTGAGAGTTTGGAAAAGAGCGTCTTTCCCCCGTAAGTCATATCAGCAATGCACCGCGCGAGAGGGAAGCTGCTCACGAGGCAGATCGGAAAGATGGAGCCTGTCAATTCCGCGCCTTTGGATCTCATGCTGCCGATAGCGCTTCGAGAAAGAGTCGAAAGCTTCATCCTCGATCAAAGAAGCCGAGTCAGAGAGCCCAATAAGCCACCAGAGCCAATTCGGGCCAGCGCTCCGCGCTGACCCTCTTGGCTCATCTGTAGCGTTCTGCAATCGCCGCCGCGGCCTCGGCGGCTGCCTCCTTCATTATTTCTGCCGCATCCCGTTGACAGGCGGGCGGGCGTGGCGACATTGCCGCCACACTTCGGAGGTACCTTATGCTCTATGTCATGTCCGTCCGTATTCCCATCGAGGCCGGCAATGCCGCGCTCTCTGATCCCGACTTCGGGACCAAAATGCAGGATGTCCTCCGGGACATCAAAGCCCAGGCGGCGTATTTCACCACGATGGACGGCCAGCGCGGCGGCTACATCATCGTCGACCTCGCCGACGCCTCGCAGATTCCCGCCGTCGCCGAGCCGTTCTTCCTCTGGCTGAAGGCCGACGTCACGTTTCAACCCGCGATGCGGCCCGAGGATCTCGCCAAGGCTGGACCGGCCATCGCCGCCACCGTCAAGAAGTGGGGCTAAGGGCCATCCGAAAACCTCGTTGAGGCATGATTCCTTTGGGCATAGGCAGGGGCACTCTGCTGGCCGGCAGAGTCGCGCCCTCTGAAATGGGCGCAGCAGTTCGACATGCTCACCGCTGGCAAGCCTGCGCCCTTACGATCCTTTCCAAAGTGGTTCGATAGCCTCAAGGCGCCGACCAGGGATTCGAGCCTCGCGCCTCTCTCCATCATGCCCAAGAACATCATCATTTGCTGCGACGGCACGGGCAACGAGTTCGGCCCGACCAACACCAATGTCGTCAAGCTGTTCGAGTTGCTCAAGAAGGACCCCGCCACGCAGGTCGCCTATTATGATCCCGGCGTCGGCACGCTGAGCGCGCCGGGTTTCATCTCCGCCCCCGCCAAAGCCTTCACGAAGTTGCTCGGGCTGGAGTTTGCCCTGGGCCTCACCGGCAACATTGAGGACGCCTACCGTTACTTGATGGAGCGGTATCAGGACGGCGATCGGGTCTACCTATTCGGCTTCAGCCGCGGGGCTTTCACCGCCCGCGCCCTCGCCGGCATGCTCCACAAGTGCGGTCTGCTGCAACGCGGCAGTGAGAACCTGATCCCCTACGCCTCAAAGATGTACCGCCACCGAGCGAAGTCTCTCGCGGCGGACTTCAAGCGGACGTTCTCCCGGAGCTGCCCGGTGCACTTCATCGGCGTGTGGGACACCGTGAAGTCGGTCGGCCTCATCCGGCGCCGCAAATTCCCCAACGCCACCCTTAATCCGGAGGTCGCCCACGCGCGGCACGCCATCTCGATCGACGAGCAGCGCAGCCATTATCGGCCCAACCTGTGGTCGCACGAACCGAATCAAGACGTGCGCCAGGTGTGGTTTGCCGGCGTGCACAGCGACGTGGGCGGCGGGTATGCCGCGGCCAGGCTCTCGCACGTGACGCTGCGCTGGATGCTGCGGGAGGCGATTGAGCACGGCTTGCTGGCCGACATGCCGGGCGCGGACCTTTATCCGGCGGATCCGCTGGGCACGCTGCACAATCCGTTGCTGCCGGTGTGGTGGGTGCTGGGCTGGTGGCGGCGTTTCATTCCCGACAAGGCCATGGTGCATGAGAGCGTGCGTGCGCGCATGCAGGCCCGGGCGGACTACCGTCCCCCCAGCCTCCTTGCCGCGAAAGACGTGACTTACGTGCCGTAGGGGCCGGCTGGCGGTGAGTCCGCCGCGGCGCGGGTGGAACCGCGGCCTCCAGGCTGCTTGATCGACCGAGCCAGAATTCGCGCGCGCTGTTCTTCGTGAACCTCAAATCCAATACCAGAAGACGGTGACGTCTCTTCCGGGCTCCGTGGCTTCCCAATTCGCCATCTGCGCCGACCAGCGAGGATGGGCGGTGTCTTCTCTCGCGGAGTTTCCTGCATTGCCTGCGGACGCCGCGCCTTCCTTAATCTGCCCGGCGCACCGTCCATGACCACGACCACGCTCATCGTCGAAATCCTGATCTCAGGCATTCTGACGTGCCTCTGGCTCCTGCTTGGCACGATCACGGCCTTCGGCTCCGGCTTTCTGCTTGGCGCGGCCAAGGATTATCCCGAAGCCTTCGCGGCTCTCGCCATCGCGGTCGCCTACACCGTGGGGGTCACGTTCGACCGGCTGTGGGATTTCTTCACCACCCGCGTCGACGAGAAAATCCGCCGGACGTATTTCCCCGCCGAAGATCAGCTGACGACAGTGCGGATGCAGCTCTTCGGCACCGCCACCGCGCTCCAGGGCTACATGGAGTACATCCGCAGCCGCATGCGCATCGCGCGCGCCGCCATGTGCAACCTGCCGCTGATCGGTCTCACCGGCCTCGGCGCCGCCCTCCGCCATTCCTGCTGGCAACCCTGGCAGTATTTTGTCTTCGCGGGCCTCGCCATCCTCATGTCCGTCGCCGCGGCCTATTCCTTCCACAAGCTCGAGCACGCTTATTACAAGCAACTGCAGGCCGTGGGGAACTTCCTCCAGCGGAAGGGAACAGGCTGAAGCATCTGCGCGGCTTCCGCGTTGCTGATCGCCGCGTCCCGGACCGGGCGGGAGCCGGCCACTTTATTTCCCTTTCGCCCGCGATGCCTATTTCGCCAGCAACCGCCGGATCGCCCTGAGCTCCTTCCGGTGTTGGGGGGTCGGCCGGGGATAGGCCATTTTGAGCCGTCCCAGCACGTCAAGAATGACCTGCGAAATGATCAGCCGCGAGTTCTCTTTGTCGTCAGCCGGAACAACGTGCCACGGCGCAACCTCTGAGCTGGTGGCGCCCAGACAATCTTCGTACGCCTCCATGTAGTCGTCCCACCGCCGCCGCTCCGCGAGGTCGCCCAGGCTGAATTTCCAATTCTTGGCCGGTTCGTCGATCCGCGCGAGAAAGCGCCGGCGCTGCTCCTCCTTCGACACGTGCAGGAAGAATTTGATGATGCGCGTCCCATTCCGGTGGAGGTGCTTCTCCAGTTCCACGATGGAGTGATATCTTTCCTGCCAGATCGTCTTGCGATCCACCAACTCCTCCGGGAGGCGCTGGCCGTCGAGAATCTCCGGATGCACGCGCGCGATCAGCACCTCCTCGTAATAGGACCGGTTGAAGATGCCGATACGCCCCCGCTCCGGCAGGCGGCAGACCGTCCGCCACAGAAAATCATGCGTCAGCTCCTCGGCGCTCGGCTGCTTGAAACTGTAGACCTGGCAGCCCTGCGGATTGACGCCGGACATGACGTGCTTGATGGCGCCATCCTTGCCCGCGGCATCCATCGCCTGGAAAATCACGAGAAGGGAGTACCGGTTGTGAGCGTAGAGCAGTCCCTGGAGGCGGCTCAGCTCCCCGATGTGCTCTTCCAGCAATCGCGCGTACTGCGTCCTTGACGCGTAGAAGGGCTTCACCCGTGTGGGCCACTTCTTGAGCTTCACCTCTTTTCCCGCCGGAACCCGGAAGTGCTTGGGTTTGATTTTCACGTGAGCTGTTTCTCGGAGGATGGTTTTGCGCGCCCCGAGGCTATACCCATTCTTCAGCAAACATCGACTTTATCCATGGAGGGGCGCACATCCGCCTTCGTCAGGCTCCCTCGAGAAACGCTTGGCGGGAGCCCTGCTTTCCAATCTGCGATTGTCGGTCGGCGCTCATCCCCCGGCTGCGCCACATCGATGAATCTCGACGTCAGACGGGCTGACTGACCTACACCAGTCAGCCCCTCACCCGCGCGGGCGGGACCACGGCAAACTCTGACCGGATCAACGCGCGGCGGCGGCGTGCCAGCCTAACGCCAAGTACCCGGGACGTAGACGTACGCGCCTCCCTGGTTCGCCCAATAGGGGGCAACGTAGGAGCGGCAATTCGGGGGCGGGACTTCCCAGCGCCCGGCGATCCACACGTAGCGGGCGCCATCGTAGCCCCAGTATCCCGGAATCCACACCGCGTTGGGCGAAGGCGGCGCCATCATGGTCTCAGCCATTTGCGGCGGCTGGGCCTGCGGTTGCTGGAAGGCCACGCGCGTGGGGGCCACTTGCGGCGCGCCGTAGAGGGTGCCGCGTTCATTGTCGGCGGCGTTGCCGAGCGCACCGCCGGCAATGGCCCCGGCGACGGCGCCAAGCAATGCGCCACCGCCAGCGTCATGACCGCGGCTGTTGTTGCCGATGATCGCGCCGGCAAGCGCGCCCAAGGCGCCGCCGGCGACGGCCCCCTGTTGGGTGTTGGGCCCGGTGCCCACACATCCGGTGCAAAGAGCGGATAACGCGAGGCCAAGGAGAAGAGTGCTCTGCTGTCTCATGGTTGGAATTTGGATTTGGTCCAGACTGGATCTTCTATCGCAACCTGCCGCTAGCGGTGGCGGAAACCGCGGCCGCCGCCAGAATGGCGGAAACCGGGACCGCCGCCGAAATTGCGGAAGCCGGAGCCGCCGCCAGAATGGCGGAAGCCGGAGCCGCCGCCAAAATGATAGTAGCTGTAGCCGAGACCGATGCGGAAGGAGACGGGCCCATACCAAGGCCACGGATAATAGAAGGGGTCGTAGTAGTAATACGCCGGCGTCGGCGCGGCATAGACCACGGTGGTCGTAGCCGCTGGCACAGCGGTCATAGCCGTCGCTGGGGCGCTGCCAATCGCCGGGGCGCTGCCAGCCGCGGGAAGGAGTTGGTAGGCGACCGTGTGGACCTGTCCATCAGCGTATCGGTAGATCACGGTTACCTGGGCGCCCGTTTGGGCGATCCGTTCAACGGTGATCCCTTGCGCGGCGGCGGCGTTCGTCAGCTCCGCCGGGTCGGGCAGCCGGGGGATATAGATGATCTCATTCGGAGTCGGCACCATCGCGGGCGCTGCTGGCGCGGCGGGCACCGGCGTTTGATTGTCCGTCTGGGCGACCGCGCCCGTGGCGAATAGGGCGGTCGCGAGAACAACTGCGGAAAAGATCGGGTTCGTTTTCATGGTTTCTCAGGCCTCTCTGAGTTAGACGCGGAGGTCGCCGCAAAGTGCCATGTTTTTGCGGGCACGCCACCCGCGGTGTTCCGTAATCTTCGTCGTTCGTTTGCCTGCATCAAGATGAATGACGTCTGACGTCATGGCAAGGTATCACGCGCGAAATGCAGGTGGCTGAAAATGAAGCACTTTACCTTTCCAACGCGCCATCTACCCCTGCGATTGGCGGCGCAGGGCACGCCGGAACCTGGGCTTTTCGAACCGCCGCCAGGCTTCCGCCAGCTCCGTCCCGGCGATTTGCCGGCGCCGTTCGAGTTTCTCGACCAGCAGGCGGGGAGGCGCGGGTCCTTCGCGTTGAATGCGGGCAAACGCCAAGTCCACGTCGCGGATTCGGCCCAAGGCCCATTCCACCGCGTGCACCCGCTTCATCAGTTCGCCGGACGGCGGGCCCAGCACATCGCCGAAGAAGCCGCTGATATGTCGCACCCGACGCAGGGCGATGCGCAGCTCATGCAATTCTGCGGGCGAATCCGAGTGGCGCAGGTGAGCGAGCTTGAGGGCACGCCGCAAGTGCTTCACGAGCACGCGGCGTCCAAATGCCTCCAGTGCGCCTGGGGGCTCGGCGCTGACCGCTCGCGGCAGCTCAATCCGTAGGAAGCGGCCGATCCGGTTCTGCAGCGCCGCAAAGGAGACGCCGCGGAGGTGCCGCCGCAGCGTGGTTTGCTGCAGCCGCCTCTGTTCGCACTGGTGACCCACGAATTTCGCCCAGCGCGGGTGGCGGCGCAGCTGTGCCTTCAAGGCATGGCCCTCCAGATAGTCGATCCAGACGTCGAGATCGCGCGCCTCCCCCAAGGCGAGGTTGAGCCTTTGCAGGTCGCGATCGATCCGCGCAGCGGAGGTGTGCGCCAGCGGCCGGCGAAACACGCGCACCACCGCACGCATGCGGCGGATGGCCACGCGAAGATCGTGCAAGGCCTCGCCATCCTTCGCCTCGAGCGCGCCGTCCACGTTGGCCAGCAATGCCCGGAGATTGAGTAGCAGCAGCCGGCGCGCCGCCTCACACGGATGCAGCTCATGCGACAAGAGCGGCGCCGGACGGACGGACTTGCCTGTCGCCAGCGCGAGCCGGATGCCCATGGGGAACGCGGCCCGCCACAGGTCCGACTTGTGCCGGGCAACCTCGACGTTCTCGGGGCAATGGTTGCAGCGGACGCGAACGCGAATCGTTCGCCCGGCCTTCCCCACCCCAACGATCACGGCGTCCTGGAGGTGGCCATGATCCAATCCATCAGCGATCCTCAGGTAGGCGGCGAGGCGCAACGCGCGTCCGGCATCGGGGAGTTGCCGCACATGGGACTGCGCCTCGTCGCTCGTGAGCCCGGCCGGATGCAGGCAGACCGCGGCTGCTATGTCCTTGCGCTGGGTGTCGGTGAATCCCTTGAGTCCCTCTTGCAGAACGATCTCGCGGCTCACGCCGGCATGCCGTCGCGGGTTGGCGCTGTAGCCGATGTCATGCAGCCGGCACGCTGCTTCGAGCAGCGGGCGGTCGCCCGCCGGTGCGCCGGCCGATCCATGCGTGGCGTCGAACAGAGCCAGCGCCAGGGCGGTGACATGGTTGGCGTGAGCATCTTCATTCCCGTGCTTGGCGCACAAGTCGTCAACGGACAGCCTGCCTTGGGCTCCAGCATGCATGGTTTACTTCACCGTATCTTCGCGGCGATGTGGCGTCTCGTAATCAGCGTCCGGCAGAGCACAGCCAATTCGTCGCCATGGCGAAAGGAGAAAATGCCGCTGATGTCGTGCCACGGACGCGACCCATCGCGCGGTTGACACCCCGCCGCGCCCCGCCTTAGCTCGCCCCCTTTCGCCCATGATTTCCTGGATCCAGCGCTCCTACCAGCGGCACTTCCGCATCGTCTTCGGCATCCTGCTGGCCGTCACCATCATCTCCTTCATTTTCACCATCGGCGCCTCCCCCGGCATCGGCCGCGCCGGACCCAAGGTCCTCCGGCAAAGGTTCTTCGGATACGACCTCACCAAGCCAGGTGCCAGTGACCACCTGTTCGGCGACGCCAACATCAGTGTTCAGCTCGCGATGGGCTTCGGGGCCCTGTCCGGCATCGACAGCGCAGATCTCCAACGATACGCCTACCAGCGCACCGCCGCCCTCGCCCTCGCCGACCAGCTCAAAATACCCGTCCCCACGAAGGACAACATCGTCACCCATATCAAGTTGCTGTCCGCCTTCGCCGGATCTGACGGCAAGTTCGACGCCGGCCGCTACGCGGCTTTCCGCGACAACCTCAAGACCAACCCACGCCTTTCCGAGGGTGACATCTTCCGCGTTGTGCGCGACGACTTCCGGATTACGCGCGTGCAGCAGCTCTTGGCCGGCCCGGGATACGTGCTGCCCGCCGAAATCAGAGACGGGGTCGTCCGCGCCGACTCCATCTGGACCATCGCCGTCGCCACCGCTAATTATGCCGCCTTCAAGCCCGAGATTCCCGTCAACGAGGACGCCCTCAAACGCTTCTTCGAGGACAACGCCTTCCGTTACGACGTGCCCGCGCGCGTGGCGGTCGATTACGTGGAATATCGCGCCACCGATTTCATGGGAGCAGCGACGGTCACCGACACCGACGTACGCGCTTATTACGATGACAATCGCGTCCGCTTCCCCGTGCCCCAGGAAAAGAAGGCGGAGGGCGACAAGAAGCCGGGCCAGCCCAACGCGGCGGCACCAGACAATCCCGACGCGGATTTTGCCGTGGTGCGGCCCGCGGTGGAGCAGGCCCTCAAGGCCGAGCGCGCCACGCGCCTCGCGGCCAGAGCCGCCTCTGATCTCACCGTGGTCCTCTATGAGCAGAAGCTGAAGCCGCATACGCCCGCCTTCGACGAGTTCAT
>JBGOXZ010000001.1:0-53835 GCA_041479395.1 Opitutaceae bacterium | reverse complement strand
CGAGGTGCAGTTCCGCGGGCGCGGTTACGACCCGCGCCAGGACAACCAGCGCCACTGTCGCCAGTGTGATGCCAACCCCCGCGGCAGCCACGCCATGTTGGTACAGGGTGATGGCGCACTCGTGGTCCGCCTGACCGGCGCTGCAATGCAGCCACGCGTGCAGCGTTGGACTGGCCGCCAGAACAGAGAGCATCAGCACCAACGCCACACCCCCTGCGGCTAGCAGGCGGTGCAGGAATCGGCGGGAGGCGCGCGAGTGAATATCCTGAGCCGTCATAGGGCGGTGGGGCGGAACGTATATCCCGATGCGGCTGGACGGCAAGCGTGCGTGCCAGTTCGTGGCTCCCAGACGCGCGGTTTTCGGTGCCGACAAAACGTTCTCACTCTGCTAGGCGTCGTGGTCGCGACTAACTTTCATTGCGGCTCATGACCTCGCTCACTCTGCAAGAACTCATTCCCGTCATTCAAACGGCGGTCGGGCCGGTGATTCTCATCTCGGGCGTCGGTTTGCTGTTGCTCTCGATGACCAATCGCTTCGGGCGCGTGGTCGATCGCTCCCGCCTCCTGGCGCGGGAACTGCCGGTCGCCGTTGCGGCTGATCGGGAGCACCTGTCGGTGCAACTCGCGGTGCTTTATCGGCGGACCAAGATCATCCGGCTCGCCATCATCCTCGCCACGGCGAGCGTCCTGTTGGCCGGGTTGCTGATCATCTCGCTTTTCTTCGCGGCCCTGCTGCACGTCGAGGCGGCGCTGCTGGTGACTCTGTGTTTCATTCTTTGCATGGCCTCGTTGATCGCTTCGCTGGTCGTGTTTCTCGTCGACCTGCACGTGTCGCTCACCGCCCTGCGCGTGGAGCTGATCCAAGCGGGTTTTGACCGCGTATGAAGAGATTGTTCGCCGGCACTGGCGCCACCGCGGACCGAGACATGTCAGCGGTTAGTTGACCTTTTCCTTGCCCCATTGAAGGCGGTGCGGATGCGGGGAGGTCCGGGGCCGCCGGGGTCTTGGGGCGATCCCAGGGTGCCGCTCCTGCGGGTTGCCGCGCGACAAACGGGGCCCGAGAACAGGCGACACGCCGGCGCGCCAGGATCGTCAGCGGACGGCGCGAAGCTGGACGCTGTCGACGAGACGATCCTGCGAAAGTATGTCCGTGACGACGATCAGCTTGGCGCCCGCGGCCACGCGGCCGTGCCGCTTGAGCTGCTGGATGGCATTCTCAATGGTCACATCCGGATCGGCGGAGAAGGTCATCAGGTAGGGTTCCACACCGCGCAGCAGACGCAGCTGGCGCAGGGTTTCGAGCGAAGGCGTGAAGGCGAGGATCGCGGCGCTGCGCGGCCGCATGGCGGCGAGGCCCTGCGCCATGAATCCCTGGCGGGTGAAGGTGAGGAGGAGCGAGCCGGGCAGCTCGTTGGCCATCACGACGGCGGAATGCAGGAGTTTCACCTTGTCGCCGCCGAGACTGACGGGATCGAGCACATCGTCGGGATCCTCCTGCTCGCTGCGCCGGGCAATTTTGTCGAGGACCTGCACGCATTCAACGGGGTAACGCCCGACCGACGTCTCTCCGGACAGCATGACGCAGTCGGCCCGCTCGTCGACGGCATTGGCGACATCGGTGATTTCAGCGCGGGTGGGCATGGGCTGCTGGATCATCGATTCCAGCATGTGCGTGGCGATGATCACGGCGCGTCCATGATGCAGGCAGGCCCGGACGGCGCAGCGCTGAATGATGGGCAGCTCCTCAAACGGGCATTCGATGCCGAGGTCGCCGCGCGCCACCATCAAACCATCGCAGGCCTGGACGATCTCATCGAGGTTGGCGATGGCCGACTGATCCTCGATTTTGGCGATGATGCGGGCGCGGGAATTGCGGCTCCGCAGGAATTCGCGGAGGTGCGCGATGTCTGCCGCCGAGCGCACGAAGGAAAGCGCCACCAAGTCGAGGCCCTCCTCGAGCCCGACGAGCGTGTCAGCGCGATCCTTTTCGGTGAACGCGGGCAGGTTGACGTTCACGCCGGGCAGGTTGATGTGGCGGCGCGAGGCGAGCTGGCCGGGTGTGAGCACGCGGCAGCGGATATGGGCGGCCCTTTTTTCGAGCACTTCGAGGCGGATGAGGCCGTTGTCGACGAGCACGGTGTCACCGACGTTGATGTCGTTGACGAGGTCCTTGTAGTTGACGTCGACCGACCGCACCTCCTCGGTGCTTTCCCGGGGACCGGCGGGTTTGACCGTGAAGTCGAAGATTTCACCCGGTTTGAGTTCGATCGGCGCCGCCAGATCGCCAGTGCGGATCTCCGGGCCCTTGATGTCCATCATGATGGCGATCTCGCGGCCGACCCGCTGCGAGACGGCGCGGACGCGGCGGATGATCTGGCGCGTCCAATCGTGGGTGGCGTGGGCCATGTTGATCCGGCAGACGTCGGCGCCGGCGCGGATGATTTTCTCAAGGGTTTCGTCGCCCTCGGTGGCGGGGCCGATGGTGAAAATGATCTTGGTGCGGCGGGAGGGCTGATGCATGCGAAGAGACAGGCTATGTGCGGCGAAGTCAGGAGCAAGTTTCACACCGGAAAACAGCGTGGCGCAAACGGGGGAACCGCGTGCCCCGCACCAACCGCCGTTCCGGGGGCGCCCGCGCGAAGGCGGGCGAATCCCCGCTCAGAACTCATAAAACGGCGTGCCGGCGCCGGGGCCGACGATAGAGAAACCGCAGTTGATCGCGCTCAGCACGCCGGCGCAGGCGGTTTCGACGGCCGCCGGGCTGTTGCACTCGCGGCTGAGGTGGGCGAGAAAGACGTGGCGCCAGCGCGGCGACGCGACCGAGGTGAGGAGATCACGGGCGCTCTCGTTGGAAAGGTGGCCATGCCGGCTGCTGATGCGCTGTTTGACCGACCACGGGCGCTTCGGGTCATCCTTCAGCATTTGCGGACAAAAATTGGCTTCGACCACGAGCACGTCCGCCTCGCGGATGCGTTCCTTGATATGCTGCGGGGCGTGACCGAGATCGGTAAGCCAGGCCAGACGGCACGCCGGCGTCAGGAGGTCGTCCGCCCCGTGGCTGAAGAGAAAGGCGACCGGGTCGTGTGCGTCATGCGGCACGGCGAAGCTCTCCACCTCGAGATCACGGAACCGGAAGCGCGTCCCCGTTTCGAAAAACTGCCAGGCGGGGCGGTACGTCAATCCCGCCTGCACAGCGCGGGCGGTGGCATGGTTGGCGAAGATCTTGATCTGCGGATGACGCGAGAGTCCGCTGATCCCGGCGGCGTGGTCGCCATGCTCGTGCGTGAGGAAGATGGCATCAATGCGATCGAGCGATGCGCCCGCGGCGGCCAGCAACTGCGCGATCCGGCGGGCCGAAAACCCGGCGTCGACCAGCACGCTGGCCTGCCCGGTTTGGAGGAGGGCGCAGTTGCCCTCGCTGCCGCTGCCGAGGATGCAAAACCGCATGCGCATGAGGAGGCATCATGCAATGGCCACCGTGTCCTCCGAAGCAAGGGTTTTTGACCGGAGGATGAGCGGGCGAAACGCGGACACGCCGCCTCTGCCCGGCGCCCTCGCCATCCGTCCCTTCACCCGCCCGTTCATCCAAAATCACTGCAACTCCCGGCGCCGATCTAGTGTCATGGAGGCACGCCGTGCATTGCCGCCATTGGGCAGGCGACCATTGATGCGCATCCACACCGTTTTGCGAATTCTTCCCCGCCAGGACTCGCCTTGCTTGCCTTGGGCCTCCCGATAGGCCAAACCTTTCCGCTTTACCGATGAGCCAGACCACGACTTCCGCCACCCTTCCACGCTCTGACGCTGCGCCTGCGGCGAAAGTTTTTCCCGCCCGGAAGAAATCACGCCGCAAATGGTGGATCCTTGCCGGCATTGTGGTCGTAGCCGGCCTGGCCGTCGCCGCCGTGGTGAAAAGCAAACAGGGCGTGAAGCCGTTGACCGTCACGACGGACAAGGCCGTCATCCGGACCATCACGCATCTCGTCACCGCCACCGGCAAGGTGCAGCCGGAAATGGAGGTCGCGATTTCTCCCGAGGTTTCGGGCGAGCTCGTTGCCCTGCCGATCAAGGAGGGTCAGCCCGTCAAGAAGGGCGACATCATCGTTCGCATCAAGCCCGACTTCTACGCCGCGCAGGTCGATCAGCAGGAGGCGGCGCTCACCTCCTCCAAGGCCGCCAGCGTCCTGAGCAAGGCCAATCTCGAAAAGGCCGAGCAGGATTTCCAGCGGGCCAATGATCTCTACAAGAAGCAACTGATCTCCGACTCGGATTACACCACCGCCAAGACCAATGTGGAAGTCGCCCGCGCCGATTTTGATTCCTCGGTTGCCCAGATCCGCCGCACGGAAGGCGCCCTTAACCAGTACCGCGACCAGCTCGAGAAAACCACCATCTACGCGCCGATGGACGGCACGGTCAGCGTGCTCAACAGCGAAGTGGGCGAGCGGGTGGTTGGCACCGGCCAGTTCAGCGGCACCGACGTCATGCGCATTGCCGACCTGAACCACATGGAGGTGCGGGTGAAGGTGAACGAAAACGACATCGTCAACGTGAAGCTCGGCGATCATACGGTGGTCGCGATCGATGCCTTCCCCGGCCGAAAGTTTGAAGGCACGGTGAGCGAAATCAGCAGTTCCGCGCTGACCACCGGCACGGGCAGCGCCAGCAGCAACCAGGCGGCGCTGGCCGCCTCCGCCTCCGACGAGGTGACCAATTTCCTGGTGCGCATCCGCATCAGTGATCGGGAAGCTCATTTGCGCCCCGGCATGAGCGCCACCGTCGACATTGAGACGGAAACCGTGAGCAATGTCGTCGCCGTGCCCATCCAGAGCGTCACGGTCCGCGCCGAGGGCGGCAAGACCACGGAGGAACTCCAGCAGCAGAGGGTGAAGGAAGCCAAGGAGCGGACGGGCAATGATCTTGAACTCGTCAAGGAGCGCGAGGAGGCCCGGCGCACCCGAGAGAAGTTGAAGCGGGTCATTTTCATACGACAGGGCGACACGGTGAAGATGCGTCCAGTCGAAACCGGCGTGGCTGACAACAGCTACATCGAAATCAAAAGCGGGGTGAAAGTGGGCGAAGAAGTGGTGTCCGGCAGCTACGCTGCCATCAGCCGAACCCTCAAGGATGGGTCCAAGATCCTCGTGGAGAAACCGAAGAAGGAGGAAAAGAATTGAGGCGGCCCGCCTCGGTGCCTGACCCGAAAACCCATGACCGCGCATCCCGCCGCCATGATCCCGCCGCCTCCACCCGCCATCAACTCCCGCCGCACCACCCGCCCGCCGGGCCCGCTGGTGATCGATATCGAGGGCGTCACCAAGCTGTATCACATGGGGGAGGAGACCGTGCACGCCCTCCGCGGTGTCGCCCTCAAGGTGCATAGCAACGAGTACATGGCTATCATGGGGCCGTCCGGCAGCGGCAAGTCGACGCTAATGAACATGCTCGGCTGCCTCGATACGCCCACCAGCGGGCATTACCAGTTCAACGGCAGGGACGTCTCCAGCATGTCGGACGACGAGCTGGCCAGCATCCGCAACCGCGAAATCGGCTTCGTCTTCCAGACCTTCAATCTGCTGCCGCGCTCAACTGCTCTGCACAACGTCGAGCTGCCGCTGATCTATGCCGGCTTGCCGCCCGCTGAGCGGCGGGAACAGGCGCGGCAGGCGCTCGAAAACGTCGGCCTCGGCGACCGCATGCTGCACAAGCCCAACGAGCTTTCCGGTGGCCAGCGCCAGCGCGTGGCCATCGCCCGCGCGCTCGTCAACCGCCCCTCGATCATCCTCGCGGACGAACCCACCGGCAACCTCGACTCCAAGACCGGCGAGGAGATCATGCAGCTGTTCGACCAGATTTATGAACAGGGTAACACCATCATCGTCGTCACCCACGAGGAGGACATTGCCCGGCATGCCCGCCGCGCCATCCGCCTCCATGACGGATTGATCGAGAGCGACCGGATGGTGAATGCCTGAAGGTCAGACCCGTTCGCGCTATGAAAGCCCTGGCCCGCTTCTACTACGAATTCATCGAATCCATCCGCATCGCGTGGGCGCAGATCCGCGCGAACAAGATGCGCTCGGTGCTGACCGCGCTCGGCGTCATCATCGGCATTGTCGCCGTCACGCTCATGGGCACGGCGATCCGCGGCATCGACACGGGCTTCAACAACAGTCTCGCCATGCTGGGCGACGACGTCCTCTACGTGCAAAAGTGGCCGTGGGGGCCGGTCGAGGATTGGTGGAATTACGTCAACCGCCCGCCCATTCTGCTCGCGGACGCCGAGAAGCTCAACCGGATCATCGGAAACACACCGAATTCGCTGCTGGAGGTCGCCGTGCCGGTGGCGGGACGCGGCAGCTCGGTGAAAGCGGGCGACAGCCGCGTCGATGGCATCTTCGTCTTTGGTACTGGGGCCGATTATGCGCGCATCAGCGGGGTCGATTACCAGGAGGGGCGCCTGTTCAATGAGCTTGAGGCCGGCGCCGGCCGTTCCGTGTGCGTGTTGGGCTACGACGTCGCCGAGGCGCTGTTTCCCGGACGTTCCGCGCTGGGCGGGGCGGTGACCGTCGGGGGTCATCCTCTCACGGTCATCGGCGTGTTTGCCAAGCAGGGCGAGTTTCTTGGGCTCTTCAGCTTTGACAACCAACTCGTCATGCCCCTCACCGCGTACCGGAAGATGTTCAGCATCCGCGGCCGCACGGATCTGCGGGTGAAGGTGACGGACAAGACGCGGCTGCAACAGGCCAAGGATGAACTCGTCGGCGCCATGCGGCGCGTGCGGGGCCAGCTTCCCGATGAGCGCGACAACTTCTCCATCAACGAGCAGCAAGCCTTCAAGGCGCAGCTGGATCCGGTGAAAACAGCCATTGCTCTCGCCGGCCTGTTCATCACCGGCTTATCGTTGTTCGTGGGTGCCATCGGCATCATGAACATCACCTTCGTCAGCGTGAAGGAACGCACCAAGGAGATCGGCACGCGCAAGGCCCTCGGCGCCCGGCGCCGCACCATTCTCCTGCAGTTCCTGATCGAGGCGGTGTCGATCTGCCTGATTGGCGGAGCTGTCGGCATGGGGGTCGCCTATGCCGTTTTCCTCGGCATCCGCTTCCAGATGCCCAACTTTCCAGTCCAGTTCTCACCCGACCTCGTTGCCATCAGCATGTTGGTCTCGGTCGTCACCGGGATCATTTCCGGCTTCGCTCCGGCGTGGGGCGCCTCGCGCCTCGATCCGGTGGTGGCGCTCCGGTACGAATAAACCCGGCGCTGCCTTCGTTGCCCGCGTCTGGCCATGCCCCTCTCTGAAATCCTGAGAATCGCGTTCGCTTCGATCGGCGTGAATAAACTCCGGTCGATCCTCACCATGCTGGGCATCACCATCGGCGTATTTTCGGTCATCGGGGTCATGACCACGGTCACCGCCCTGCGCAGCTCGATTGAAACCGGTCTCAGCTTCCTGGGGACGAATTTCTTTCAGTTTGGGAAATATCCCACCGGCATCTCCGGCGGTTCCAACCGTCGCCAGATTGAGATGCGCCGCAACATCACCCTGGATCAGGCGATGCGCTATCAGCAGCTCATGGAGGGTACCGCGGACGTGATCTGCTTGAAGGTGTTTGACAACAATGGTGCCCAGGCGGTCTACAGCGGTCGCAAGACGACACCGGACATCAGCTTCGGTGGCACCAACGAGTACTTTCTGAATGCCAACCAGTACAGCATCGACCTCGGGCGCAATTTTCAACCCGAGGACATCGAACTCGGCCGGCCGGTAGTCATCATCGGCCAAGACATCGTCAAGAAGCTCTTCCCGTCAGAATCGCCCCTGGGCAAGACCATCAAGGTGAAGCAGCGCACCTATGTGGTCATCGGCACCTTTGCCGAAAAGGGCACCACCTTTGGCCAGAGCGCGGACAATCTGGCGATGATCCCCATCACGCGATTCTTCAGCGACTTTGGCTCCGAGCGTTACACCGTGAACATCGCCACCGAGGCACCCAGCCACATCGTCTATAACGACACCATGGACAAAGGTGTCACGGCCATGCGCGTGGTGCGCGGGCTCAAGCCCGAGGAGGAAAACGATTTTGAACTCTACTCCAACGAGTCGCTGCTCACCGCGTTTGCCAAGGTGGCGGATGTCATTACCGCGGGTTCCTTTGTCATCAGCGGTATCGCGCTGCTTGCCGCCGGCGTGGGCATCATGAACATCATGCTCGTCAGTGTCACGGAGCGGACGAAGGAGATCGGCATCCGGAAATCCATCGGCGCCCGGAAAAAGTCCATTCTCACCCAGTTTCTCATTGAGGCGGTGACGCTATCGCTGGCGGGCGGCGTGCTCGGCATCGCGCTTGGTGTGGGCGTGGGCAATCTGCTGGCGCTGTGGATGAAGGCTGGCGCGGTCATTCCGTGGGACTGGGCTTTCCTCGGTCTGCTGGTCTGCTCGGGCATCGGCATCGGCTTCGGCTTCTACCCGGCGTGGAAGGCCGCGTCGCTCGATCCCATCGAGGCGTTGCGGTACGAGTGACCCTGACCGCCAGGTTTCTGATTCCGGATTTTCGATCGGCCAGCAGGAGTTAATCAGAATGAGCCTTGGCCGCGCCGGATCTCGGAGCCGGGGAACCGCACCTGGATGCGGTAGACCTTCTTCACGCGGCAGGTGATCTGGCCGGTGGCGGGATCGACTTTTTCCGGCACATCGATGCGGTGCAGGTCGACGACGGCATGATAACCGCGCTCGGAGAAAACGTCGATCAGCATGGCGAGAGCGAGCGGATCCTCGAGCACGGGATCCTCGGTGTTGATGAGCGTGAGACCGGAAATCGCATGACGTTTGATGATCGACATCATCTTCTTGTCCATGAACGCCACGACCTTTTGGAAGAGCTCGGGATGTTCAAACTCATAGGAGTCGAGTCGCTTGACCATCTCCTGGCGTGCGTGGACGATGATTTCGCTGGCCAGCGGCAGGCTGCGCAGCCGGTCATGCGTGCGGGGGTCGAGCTCAAGCGTGCTCTGATACTGCAGCTCCGTGAGGATGTTGTATTCGACTTCCTTGATCGGCCCTTGGGCGTCGACGAAGTGGTAATGGAAGATGTCGCGCAGCGACTGGAGCGCGTCCCACGTTTGTTCCTTGAACACACGGTACCGCCGCCGGGCGAGGTTCTCATCATAGTCGGTGGGGCGCTCGTCCAGCAGTTCACCCATGCCGGTGCGCCGCACCTCCTCGTTGTGGGCGCGCACCTCGCGGCCGCGCTTGAGCTGGCGCTGCACGGAGGTGTTCTCGTCGACGAACAGCACCATGATGTGGATGGTGGGCTGGCGGAAATGAATGCTGAAGGGCGTGGACGAGAATTCCCGCCACAGCGCCTCCATGCGGTCAACGAGCAGTTTCAAGCACTCGACCTGCACCTTGGTGCGCGGAAAGCCGTCCAGGATGCAGCCGTCGCGGTACTCGGGCTGCAGCAGGCGGCGGAAAAGGATGCCCACGACCTCCCGATCGCCGACCATGTAGCCGGCATCCTTGGTGCGCCGCGCTTCGGGCGAGTCGAGCAGGGCACTGACGACAATCGGCGGGCAGGTGAGTCCGCGGGTCTTGAGGATGAAAGAGGTGTTGGTGCCCTTGCCGGCGCCCGGCGCGCCGCCCAAGAGAATGATCTCCTTGGGGAAGCGCAGGTTTTGCAGCCCGAACTCGACCTCCAAGGTCTCCCAAACGGAGTCGAAGATAAGCTGGGCATCCTTGATCTCCAAATCGGGATATTTGGGCGCGGGGGATTGCGCTTGGGCTTGCGTGCTGGCGGCGGAAGGAATAGGGGCACTCATGGCCTCGAGGGGTTGTGATTTAGGGGAGGAGGAGAGCGCCGTCTGCGCAGAGTGCGACCAAAAATCGCGAGCCCGCGCGCCTCATGCTGCCAGGGAGAACGACGGGTGAGCCTGACATGGAAAGTAGGTGACAGTCGATGAGTATTTCATTCCCTAATAGCCGGCTCCATGCCGCGGGACGTGTGCGCATCAAAGATTCCACATCGCGCCAGCGTTGCAACTGGCGATAACCGTCTGCCGATTAAACGGATAAGATGTCCCAATCCAATGGTCGGGTGCGCTTGAAACTTCCGACAACCTGGATTCTGTTTCTGACAGCCCGCGGAACCGTCTACCTCGAGGGTGAGTCTACTACGGGTTGTTCTTTGCGAGGCCTTGCACGTGCTGATCCGCCGGAGGCGAGAGGGCGATGCCAGCTTCTGGCGAGCGGTGCATCTGCGAGTCTCTGGAAACTTCCGGGGGCTCCGGAACGTCAATTTGAACACTTCCCGGGCTGCGAGCCGTTGCCTAACAATAGTGAGCAGATCGGGATTTAGTTGAAGCTGGACTTGGCGGGGTCGCCTCAGGCGGCCCCGCCTTGAATTTTTCGGGGTGCCGCGGCGGATTGCCGGCGGGGGGGATCCTGTTTGGGGTTGGCGGGGAACCGCAGTCGCCTTTATGTGACAGTGTTGGAGCCGTATGCGAATTCTCATCGTCGACGACGAAGCCAGCATCCGTAAGACGACCGCCATTGCCGTGCAGACCACGGGTCACGTGGCGGTGGAGGCACCGAATGGCGCGCGCGCCCTCAAGCTCGTTGAAACCGAGGGGTTCGACGTTTGCTTTCTCGACGTGAAGCTCGGCGCCGAGGACGGCCTGGTGGTCATGGACAAGCTCCTGCAGGTTTCCCCGAGTCTGGCGGTCGTCATGTTCACGGCTTATGCCAGCATTGCCATCGCGGTTGAGGCCATGCGCCGCGGTGCCTTCGATTTCATTCCAAAGCCATTCACTCCGGAACAAATTCGTCAGGTGCTCCAGAAGATCGCTCGGACGCGCTCGCTTGAACAGCGCGTGCAGCAGCTCGAATCACAGCTGGCCGACGAGTCGCCCGAGATTGATCTCTCCTCCCTCGAACCCGCCGTGCAGCGCGTGCTCGATATTGCCTTCAAGGCCGCCGACACCACGGCCACGATCCTCATCCTCGGCCCGAGCGGCACCGGCAAGAACGTGCTCGCACGCGAAATCCACCGCCGCAGCGCGCAGCGCGAACGGCCCTTTGTCACCGTCAACTGTCCGAGCCTTTCAAAGGAGTTGCTGGAGAGCGAGCTCTTTGGCCATGTGAAGGGCGCTTTCACCGGCGCGGTGCAGGACACCTTTGGCAAGGTCGCGGCCGCCGAGGGCGGCACCCTGTTTCTCGACGAGATCGGCGAAATGCCGGTCGAAATCCAGCCCAAGTTCCTCCGCCTGCTGCAGGATCGCGAGTACGAGCGGGTGGGTGAGGCGCGGCCACGGCGGGCCGTGGTGCGCGTGATCGCCGCCAGCAACCGCAACCTTGCGGAGGAGATGAAGGCTGGCCGGTTCCGCGAGGATCTTTTCTACCGGCTCAACGTGATTACCGTCGCCTTGCCGGGCCTGCAAGAGCGCCCCGCCGACCTGATGCGCCTCGCCGGGAACTACCTCGGGTTCTTTGCCCGCCGCCTGGGCAAGAAGGTGCAGGGCTTTGCGCCGGACGTCACGGCGGCGTTCCGCGCCTATGCCTGGCCGGGCAACCTGCGCGAACTGCGCAACGTGATCGAACGCGCGGTCATCCTGGCCGGCGGCGACACCCTCTTGCTGGCGGATCTTCCGGAGGAGTTTTCCCACCAGCCGGCATCATCGATTCAGGTCGGCGCGCGCGTGACCCTCGACGACCTCGAGGCCGAGCATATCCGGCGCATTCTCGGGATCTCGGCGACCCTTGAAGAGGCGGCCCGCACGCTGGGCATCGACCCTGCCACCCTTTATCGCAAACGGCAGAAATTGGGAATGTTGTGAAGCCGGCGGCCCGAGCGTTCCGGCGCAGCAGGGATGTCCGATTCGAAATAACATGCTCCGCACCCGCCTCTACCTCGGCCTGCTGCCACTCCTGCTGTTGCTCATCGTGATGGGCGGGTATGCGCTTTTCACCTGCCTGGAATTGAGTCGTTCGGTCGAGATCACGCTCGCGGCCAATTACCGGGCGATGCTGGCTACGGAGGAGATGAAGGAAGCCGCGACCCTCATGGACAGCGCGCTCAATCAGACGCAATCCGGCGATGCGCTCGAGACGCGCCTGCAGTTTTCCACCCAGCGCGCCCGTTTCGAGCGCAACCTGCACGAACAGTCGATCACCGCGGCCGGCACGCCCCGCGCCCGGCCCACCGAGGCGGTCGATGCAGCGTTTCTGGCCCAGGTGCAGGCGGACGAGACCTTTCTGCGCGAGGGACCGCTCTCGCGCCAAGTGGTGCATCGCGCCACCGCGACCGCGTGTTTCAACACGCTCCGGGCGCTCGAGGTCTTGACCCAGCACGATCATGAAGTCTGGCAGACCGAGCTGGCCCGCGCCGGACGCACCACCCGCACGACCATCCGTCTCCTCCTGGGCGCGATGACCGCCGCGATCCTACTCTCGCTCTATCTGTCCTATCGCCTGAGTCGTTTGCTCCTGCGGCCCATCAAGGCGCTCACGTCGTCCGCCGTCGCGCTGGGCGACGGGACCCTTGACCGGGAGGTGCCGGTGCTTTCACGCGACGAACTGGGGGAGCTCGCCCGCGCGTTCAACACGATGGCCGCCAAGCTCCGTGCCTTCCGGGAGGCGACCACGGCGAAGGTGCTGCGCGCCCAGCGTACCATGGAGGCCACGCTGACCTCGACGCCCGACCCGGTGTTTGTGGTCTCCAAGACCGGCGAGGTTGAACTGAAGAATCCCGCCGCCGAGATCCTGGCGGCCACGCCCGGATTCGCGCAGGGATTGCCGGTGCCGCTGCGCGAGCCGCTGGCGGCGGTGCTGGCCTCGGGCAACCACTATCTGCCCACCGGTTACGACCATGTCGTGGTCCTGCACATTGGGCACGACGACCGGCACTACCTGCCCCGGATTCTCGCCGTGGGCGACACGCTGACCGGTTTCGGAGGGGCGGCCATCCTGCTGCAGGACGTGACGAAGTTCCGCCTGCTCGACGACGCCAAAAACAATCTGGTCGGGACGGTGAGCCACGAACTCAAGACGCCGCTGACCAGCCTGCGCATGGCCGTCTACCTGCTGCTCGAACAAAACCTCGGCCAGCTCTCGTCCGCGCAGCGTGAACTGCTGGAGACCGCCCGCGATGACGCCGATCGCCTGTTGCGCATCCTCAATGATCTGCTCGATCTGAGTCGCTTGGAGGGCGGCGCTACGGCACTGAACCGCACCCCCGAGCGCGTGGATGAGCTGCTTGCCGCGATGATCGGGGAGATCAGACCCATTATCGAAGCGGCCGGGCAGCGCATCGCGGTGAGCATTGCCGGGGGAATGGATCGCGTGTCGGTCGATCGTGACCGGGTCCGGCACGTGTTCATCAATCTGCTCACCAACGCCAGCAAGTACTCGCCGGAGGGGAGCGAGATCGTGCTGTACGCCGAACCGGCGCCCGACGGCTTTGCGAAGTTGGGCGTGCGTGATCGCGGACCGGGCATCCCGCCGGAGAGCCTGCCTCACGTGTTCGATAAATTCTACCGCGTCCCGGGTCAGACCAAGAAGGGCGCGGGCCTCGGCCTGGCCATCGCCCGGGAGATTGTCGTGGCGCACGGCGGGTCCATCGCCTGCACCAGCAGGCCGGGCGTGGGCAGCGATTTCCACTTCCTCCTGCCAGGTGCCCGGCCGGCTGCGGAATGACCTGCGTCTGGGCTTCCGCTGATGCCGGGGAGGCCGTCCGACAGTCTTTTGTTTCCGCGGACGTTCGAAGGATTACGCACTTGGGAAGCTGGTCTTTCGCGGAAGCGCCTCACTCCTGCTATTTGTGCCTGCCGTGACGGAAAATGTCCCAGATCACCCACAGGCCGAGCAGCGCGGAGAGGAGGTAGCCGATGATGCCGAGGACGGGGTAGCCAAAAAGGTACGGACTGATTCCGGTCGTGACGATCTGGGACGAACCGATGATGAGCGCACCGATGATCACTCCGAGCGCGATGCGGTTGCTGGCGGCGCGAAGCGCCTCATTGAGACCCTCCAAGCCGCGGTGCTGGAAATTTACCGTCAGGTCGTCCTGCTCGAGGCGACGCAGCAGGCGATCCAGTTCGGAGGGGAGATCGCCCAGGCGCCCGAAGGCGGCGGCGAGCAGGGTGCGCGTTTTGCCGAGCAGCGCCCGGGGGCTCCAGCGCTCGCGGTGCAGCTCGCGCAACACGGGCCGGGCGACCTGACGCAGGTCGAATTCCGGATCGAGTGTGCGGCCGACCTCTTCGATGGAGAGTACCGATTTGGCCATGAGCGCATAGTCGCGCGAAACGCTGATGCCGTTGCGGCCGAAAATTCCGATCAACTTGAGGATGAGACGTCCGATCTGCTCATGGCCCGTGGCGAAGTCCAGATTTTCCCGCAGGACGATGGTGACTTCCTTTTCCATCGTGCGGTAGTCGGGCTTGGCGCCGGGGCCGGCCAGACTCATGCCAACCTGCACGACCTGCTCGGCATCATGCGCGGCCGCGGCCAGCAGGAGATCGGCCAGCGCATAACGCAGACGGCGCGTGAGGTGGCCGGCGAGGCCCCAGTCGAGCAGGCAGAGACGGCCGTCGGCGGTCACGAGCACATTGCCCGCGTGCGGATCGGCGTGGAAAAAGCCGGTGATCACGATCTGGTGCAGCAGCGAGGTGGCGCCCGCGCTCGCGAGCGTCCTGGCCTGCTCGGGCGTGAGTTGCGCCTGCTCAACGCGCCGTCCGTCGACGCGGTCCATCACGAGCATTCGCCGGGTGGTGAACTGGCCGACGACTTCGGGCGCGAAGACCTTGTCGGGGAAGGGATTTTGGGCATTGAAGTACTGTTGGTTGCGTGCCTCGTGCCGGAAATCGAGTTCCTGGATCAGGCCGGCGCGGATCTCTTCGACGATGGCTGGGAGATCGAAGGGTCGCAGCCGGGCGATGTAGTGGTGAATGCGCGCGGCGAAAAAGGCGATGAGATCGAGGTCAGCCTCCACGACCTTCTGAAGATCGGGCCGCTGCAGCTTTACCGCGACGTCACGGCCGCCGGCTTTGAGGCGGGCGAAATAAACCTGTGCGAGCGAGGCGGAGGCGACGGCGGTCTCGTTGAACTCACTGAACACCTCGGTGGGATCGCATTCGAGTTCCTCCGACACGACTTTCTGCATCTCGGCGAAGGGCAGGGGCTGAACGGCGTCCTGCAGTTTCTGCAGCTCGAGAACCAAGGATGGCGGCACCAGGTCGGGCCGCATGCTGAGGAGCTGGCAAAACTTTACAAACGTCGGTCCGAGTTCTTCCGCGGCGAGGCGGATGCGTTCGACCGTGCTGCGGCGTTCTTTGGGCGTGGGGACAAAACGCTGCCACCACGCGCCGGGCGTCTCGATCTGCTCGATGATCTCGGCGAAACCGTGCCGCACGAGCACAACCGCGATTTCCTTGGCCCGCACGGCGTTGGCCAGCAGGTCGAAGGGCTTGAGGGAGACGCCCGGCATGGTGGTGGGCAGGGTGGGCGGGTCAGGCGCTACGGTCGGGGCTACGCGCGGCGAGAGTCGCCTCGAGTTTCTTCACGCGGGCCTCCAGCGCCTCGAGGCGGGCCTTGTGCGTGAGATCGGCTTTCTCCGCCAGTTCCCTGAATTTGGCGGCCAACTCTCCGCTCATGATCTCGAATTCCTTGCGGCCCTGCTCCGCGATCTTCTCGGCCATGATGCGCGCGTCAGCGGCCGAAACCTTGCCTTGGCGGATGTAGTCCTGCAGCGCCGCCTCGACTTTTTCCTTGGTGATAATCGTTGCCCCCACGCCCGCCAGCAGAGTCTTTTTAATGAGATCGATCATAAGAGCACGGACACTAGTGGCGCGCGGAAGCCCGGGCAAACCCGAAACGGAACGACGGCGAGGATCGCGCCACGACCGCCGCGATGGCCTGAACGCCCCCGTCCGTCGGCAGGTTCAAATCCGCGGATCGCTGCGGAGGCGGGACGGACGACTGGCGTCCCTGATCCCACGGTGGCGTGCGTCGCGGGAAGTGAGGCGTGCTGCATACAGTCCGTCGGTCAGGTGGCAAGACCCCACAGCGAGCCGGCAGCGAACGGCGGATCAGGACCGAGTCAAGGTTTGGCCGCGGGACTTTCTTTGATGTCACCGGCGGCAGCGAGTTGGGCAACGAAGGCGCGAAGCACCTTAAGGAACATTTCCGCTCCCTTGGTCTGGTAGCGCTGCAGATGGCGAACGATCACCACCTCGCGCGTGGGCACACGGCCGGTGAGTTCCCGGTAGACGAGGGTCTTGTCGTCCGCCGGCGTCTGGGCGATTCGCGGCAAGATGGAGATACCCAAGCCGAGGGCGACCAGCGCTTTCACAGTGGCAACTTGTGAGCAGCGATGCCCGAGACGCGGGGAAAAATCGTGATCGCCGCAAAACCGCTCGATTTCCATTGCCAGACTGCTTGAATGGCCCAAGAGCACAAAACTCTCATCCGCCAGATCGCGTGCAGTAATCGCAGGCTTTGCCGCGAGCGGGTGCCCCCGGCTCACGACCAGCAAAAGGGGTTCGACAAAAAGAACTTCCGTGGAAATCCGAGGATCCTTCACCGGCTGTGGCAGCACGGCTAGATCGAGGTCTCCGTCGACAACTCCACGCATCAGATCCGGGCGGAAGTCTTCGTGAGTGTGCACCAACAGACTTGGGTAAAGCTCCTGGCATTGCTCGAGCAGGGGCGGAAACAGATAAGGGGCCAGAGTCGGCACTGTGCCCACTTTGATGCGCCGCTCCAAGGTCGGGCTGTCTTTCAGTTCCTTGGAAGCATCCTCAACCTCCTTTATGATGTATCGTGCCCGCTCAAGAAAGACCTGCCCCGCTTCCGTGGGAACGACCCGGCGCCCCAAGCGGTGGAAGAGCTTGTGGCCCAATTCGCGTTCAAGGTTTATTATTTGTTGACTGATAGATGGTTGGGAGACATTGCACCGCTCGGCTGCACGGGTGAAATTTCCCAGTTCGGCCGCTGCGAGCAGATAGCGAAGCTGGCTTAGTTCCATAAGTAATAGCTATGAAATAGATAGATGCATGTTATTTTGCTTATCGCAAGCATAGGGTATACTATCCGCGGTTCCGAAAGGGACCGTTCACATAGAATAGAAAACAAACCATGAACCACGATAGCAGACTGATGAAATTCGTTCCGGCAGGCGTCGTGCTTGCGGCAGCGGTTTTCCTCGGCCTTGCCCAGGAGAAGGTGCACGATTTCGATAGAATCGACTCCTTTTTTTGGTATGGCGCGGTAATCGCGCTGCTGGCTCTGGCGGCCCTCGACTACCGTATCAAACTGCGGAAGCAGGGCAGCCGCTGAGCCACCGGTTCGTTGAATCAGCAAACGTGGAGGCCGGAACCGAAAGGTTCCGGCCTCTTCATTTGATCGGTTGGTTACGCGGTCGCAGCGATCGAGAGAAGGCTAGGGTTGCGCCACCGGAGGAGCGTTCTCAGCAATCACTTCCGGCTTGCGCTTTAGGAAGGCGGAAAGGATCAACGAGACGACCAGCCCGATGAGCGGCGAAAGAATGGCGCTCAGGACCGCCAGTATCGCGGGTTTGTATATCAGGCGGGTGAGTTTCTCAGCCGCTTCCATTTGGCTGTCGCTCATTCCCCTAGCGATCCACTGCTGCCGTGCCATATCGATAGCGTAGTCAGCAAAGTTCGGGTTGATAAACGTGAAGTGGACATAGGTGTAAATGGCTCCGATGAGACCTGAATAAAGGGCGATGAGCACGCCAGTGCCTACACCCTTGCCATAGCCAAGCGACCTGTCCTTCGCCTCCTCTCGGGCGGCCTTGATACCAAGCCACATCACTATGATCGTCACCACAAGGGGTAGCAATGTGACGATCCATCGACCTTGCAGCATCTTGTCGGTCTGATAGCCGAGGAAAAAAAAGACGAGCGTGAGCACGATGTTGCCGAACGCGAGCACGAGTCCATAAAAAAACGGAGTATTCATGGCTCAAACCAAGATGCAGTTCCCCCAGCCCGGCACAATCACGCAGTGACAGACGGCGCCGGTAACGGATGGACGGTGCCTGGCCTCGTCATCGCGGCGGAATTCTCAGTCTGACCAAGGTGGCCCCCCAACCGCCGCTCGTCTCATTCCCGAGATGGAAAGAGTCCACCAGGGGCGACCGGCGCAGCAGGGCATGGACGGTTTCACGAAGGGTACCGGTTCCCTTGCCATGGACGATGCGCACTTCGCCCAGTCCCCGATCCCGGCATGCGGTGAGATATTCCTTAAGGAGGCTGCCTATTTCGGCGGGCTGGAAGGTGTGCAGGTCCAACTCGCCGGTGATGGGGATGCGGACGGGTTGGGATTCATCAGTCATCGAATGGACGCTTCCGGCCGGCGGCGATTCGCAGGCTGCCGAAGGTTTTCCCTCTAGGGGTAATGATGTTCCTCCGGCGGCTGGGGTGTCTCGCCCGGCGGATTATGGGGGACGTTGATGGGAGGGGGAGGCATCCCCGGGGGAGCCGCCGGCTTGCGCGGCTGCGGAGGAGCCGGCGGGGTTTCGATGGCTCGCTTCAGCTCCTCTTCGAGGCCGCTCGTGGCCTTCCTGAATTCACGGATCGACTTCCCGAGGCCCCGGGCCAGGTCCGGCATCCGCTTGCTGCCGAAAAGCAACAGAATCACCAGCATGATCATCATCAGTTCCGTGCCCCCGACATCGAGGAAAGCCAGACTGGGAAGCGATGCGAACATGGTGGTCACGATAGGCCAATGCGGTTGGGATTCGGCGGCGAGAAGATAAATCACTCAGCTTGCATTCACCATTCTTTTGATGAGGTGCATCGCGACAACAAGAACGCCTTGTCTGCCTGCCGGCGTGGCTCGTCCGAAAGCCGGACGAAGCAACCGCAGGCTATTTCAGGCTGACTTGAACAAGAAATGTTTGCGTCTCGCTCGGCGCCACGTGGTAAAGGCCGGTCTTGTGCTCAGGCGCATTGGTCGGGCCCATCCACGGCTCCACACAGTAGAACGGCGAGTCGTCGGCCTGCGTCCACGTGACGACCACCGTCGGCTTGGGCGGCACGCGATCGGGTCCGATGCGCAGGGTGATCTGATCCTCGCCGCCGCGTTCCCCGAAGACGACAGCGTTGTTCTTGAGGCCGGTGTGCAAGACATCAACCAAGTCTTTGTTCGCGAGCAATTCCTCGCGGCCGAGACGGGGTCCGATGTGCAATTGCCCACGCTCAAATTCCTGTCGAAGCGTTGCGCTGGCCGGAATGCGAATGAAGTAATCTGCCCGCGTGCGGCCTTCGCTCCACGGCAGGGTAAAATAGAAGTGGTGGCCGGCACTCCAGGGAATGGGTTTGCTGTCGAGATTGCGGAGGCTCAGCTCCACGAAAAGCGCCAGCGGCTCAAAACGGTAACTGACGGTGAATTCGTAGTCGTAGGGGTAGGCGGCGCGGGCCTCCTCCCCGGGATGGAAGAGCGCCGTAAAGCCGCGCTCGTCGAGGCGGGTGACTTGAAATTCCCCCTGGCGAGCCAGGCCGTGCATGGGCATCGGCCGGCGCGTGCCGCTGTCATCGCGCCAGAAGTGGATGTCGCCACGGTCAAAGGTGCGGCCGCAGAAGGGGAATAGAATGGGATTGCCGCCCCGCACCCCGGCGATGTCGTCGAGCGACTGCACCTCGGGCCAGTAGATAACGTCGCGCACGGTGCCATCGCCCAGCGTGAGATGCCAGTTCATGAGCCGCGCGCCCTTTTCGGGCAGCGCGAGAAAGGTGGACGGGCCGACCTGCCAGCGGGTGAGGGTGTGGCCGAGATAGGGGATTTTTTCCATGTGCAGGGAAGATGTAGAGAAGGACTCCGGCGCCGACAAAGACATTTTCGCGGGCGATTTGTGCGCAGGAAATGGTCAGCCTGGAGGCCGGCGGGCGCACCCGGTGACGATGGACTGACAGTTCCGATGGGGCGTTGTTCGGTGGCGATGGGAAAGAACAGCCTGACGTGTAACGCCGGGTTTCATCGGGGCGCTTGCGTCGGGGCGAGGTGCTCGTCAAAGTGACGCTACCTTTATGTCTGGGAGATTTCTTCAGTTCTGGCTTGTTGGCGCGCTGGCCGTGCTGGTCGCATCGGCCGAAGAGGCGCCAGCGGCATCCTCGCACCCGGTCGCGGCCGGGGGCGACCAACCGGCGGTCGCGCACGCATCGGAGAAGGGCATACAGGCCAGGAAAGTCATGGTCTACGTGGTACCGGTGCGCGACCAGATTGCCCAGCCCGTGCTTTACATCCTGCGGCGCGGTCTGAAGGAAGCCATCGAGCGCAAGGCGGACGTGGTGGTGCTCGACATGGAGACGCCGGGCGGCGCGCTCGATGTGACCTTTGAGATCATGGAGGCGCTGGGCAAGTTCCCCGGACAGACAATCACGTTCGTGGACAAGGAGGCGGTTTCGGCGGGGGCGTTTATTTCAGCCACCACGCAGGAAATCTGGTTTGCGCCCGAGGGGATCATCGGCGCTGCGGCGCCGGTCATGGCCACCGGGCAGGACATCGACGAGACGATGAAGTTGAAAATCGTCAGCTACCTGAAGGCCCGGGTGCGCGCCATTTCCGAAGGCAAGGGCTACCGCGGCCAGGTGATCTCGGCGATGATCGACAAGGACTATGAGTTGAAGATCGGCGATGCCGTCATCAAGGCCAAGGGCGAACTGCTCTCGCTCACGGCCAGCGAGGCCTCGAAGACGTACGGCGATCCCCCGCATGCCCTCCTCGCGGCGGGCATTGCGAAGAACATCGACGATCTGCTGCGGCAGAAATTCGGTGCGGGTGGCTATGAGATCGTCCAGCTCAATGTCACCTGGTCGGAGAAGCTGGCCCAATACCTCAACGCCATCGCTCCTTTGCTCATGGGACTCGGCGTGCTCTGCCTCTTCATTGAATTCAAGACGCCGGGTTTTGGCTTCTTCGGTATCGCGGGCATCGTGCTGCTGGCGGTGGTGTTTCTCGGCCATTACGTCGCGGGCTTCTCCGGCCACGAGCCGATGATTATTTTTGCCCTCGGGCTTCTGCTGCTGGCCCTGGAGGTGTTCTTCTTTCCCGGCGTAGCGGTCATGGCGGTGAGCGGGGTTGCCCTCATGCTCGGCTCGCTGGTCTGGGCCATGGCCGATATCTGGCCCAACGAACCGCTGACCATTGAAGCTTCGGGCGATCTGTTTCTCCAGCCGCTCATCAATCTTGGGGCCGGCCTCGCACTGGCGCTGGTCCTGGCCGTGCTGCTCGCGCGCTTCCTGCCCAAAGGCTGGCTGTGGGATCGGATGGTGTTGCAGGCGGCGGTCGGGACCGCGGCCCAGGTGGCGGGAAAGGCGCCGGAGGTGGCCGCGAATGCCGCTGCGCTCATCGGCAGGAAGGGCGTGGTGGTCACGCCGCTGCGCCCGGGCGGGGAAGTGGAGATCGATGGGCGGCGCTACCAGGCCCAGCTCGAACTCGGTTCCGCCGCGGCCGGCACGCCGGTCGTGGTCGTCGGCCACTCGGATTTCGGCCTCAAAGTGGAGAAGATTTCAGCATGACCGCGATTCTACTGCTCTTTCTGCTCGGCACGGTGTTGCTGGTCTTCGAAGTCTTCATGCCCAGCTCAATCCTTGGCATCCTCGGGGCCGTGGCGATGCTGGCAGGCTGTGTGGTGGCTTTCATGAACTACGGCGCGCGCGGCGGGAGCCTGGCGGTGGTGGCCGGCCTCGCGATCATTGGCCTGGCGCTGTACGCCGAATTCGGCCTGCTGCCCAAGACGCGGATCGGGAAACGCTTTTTTCTCAACGCGGCGATTGGAGCGACCAGCCAGCCGCCGGTCGCCGAGGCTGACGCCGTGGTGGGCAAGCCCTGTGAGGCGGTCACCACCCTGGCGCCGACGGGTTACGTGCTCCTCAATGGCCGGCGCTACGAAGCGTTCTCGCAGAGCGGCCACGTCGCCAAGGGCACCACGCTCAAGGTCGTCGCCGTGGACAACTTTCGTTTAACCGTCACCAAACCATGATAAACTTCACCATCGTAATCTTCATTGTCGCGGGCATCGCCATTCTGATCCTTGTCGGGATCATTTTCTCATTCTTCAGCGTGTGGCTCCGCGCCTGGCTGGCCGGCGCCTACGTGGGTTTCGTGAACCTGGTGGCGATGCGGCTGCGGCAGGTGCCGTACGGTCTCGTGGTGGATGCGCGCATCCGGGCCAAGAAGGCGGGCATTGATCTCTCCATCGACGAGGTGGAGGCCCAGTTTCTCGCGGGCGGCAACGTCATTGCCTGCGTGCATGCGCTCATCGCGGCCCAGAAGGCGGGCATCGCGCTCGATTGGCGGCGGGCGTGTGCGATCGATCTGGCCACCAAGGGCTCGGGCAAGTCCGTCGAGGAGGCGGTGCGCACCTCGGTGGACCCCAAAGTGATCGATTGTCCGAATCCCGAGGGCGGCCGTGCCACCATCGACGGCGTGGCCAAGGATGGCATCCAGGTGAAGGTCAAGGCCCGCGTCACCGTGCGCACCAATCTCGATCGCTTCGTCGGCGGCGCAAAGGAGAACACCATCATCGCCCGTGTCGGCGAGGGCATCGTCACCACCATCGGGTCGGCCGAGAGCTATAAGACCGTGCTCGAGTCGCCCGACAGCATCTCGAAGACCGTGTTGGCGCGCGGTCTCGATGCGGGCACGGCTTTTGAGATCCTCTCCATCGACATCGCCGATGTCGATGTGGGCGAAAATATCGGCGCCAGACTGCAGGTGGCGCAGGCGGAGGCCAACAAAAACATGGCCCAGGCGCAGGCGGAGATCCGCCGGGCGGCGGCCGTGGCCCTGGAGCAGGAAATGAAGGCGCGCGTGCAGGAGATGCAGGCCAAGGTTGTCGAGGCCCAGGCCGAGGTGCCCCTGGCGATGGCTGATGCCTTTCGCAACGGCCGGCTCGGGGTGATGGACTACTACCGCATGCAAAACATCCAAGCCGACTCCGAGATGCGCACCGCCATCGCCACCCCCGAAGGAGGGAAGAAGTGACGCGCCTCGGGACGGCGCCTGCCGGGCGGAGCGAAGGATCTTACCACGAAAGGATGACACCAGCCTGAGACCTCTTGCGGCGCGCGAACCGACCGGAAAGACCAATCATGGACTGGCTGCTTGAACATCCGCAGGTACTCGTGGTGGTTGCAATCGCGATCGCGGCGCTTTTCCAGAAATTGAAGCAGGCCCGTTCGCAGGAAGCGGCGGGCAGAACGCCCGCGACGGACCCGGAGGACGCGGCACGCACGCGCCGCATCCAGGAGGAAATCCGCCGCAGGATCAGGGAGCGGCGCGGTCTCGCGCCTGCCGCGCCGCCTGCGCCTGTCACCGCCGGGGATGAGCCGGAGTTTCCCTCGCCCCCGCCCATGATCGAGGAGGTGCGTCCCATCGTGGTCGAGCCGCCGCCTGTGCCGGTCGCGGACGCGGCAGCGACCTCGGGCTACGCGGCGGAGTATGCACGGCAGCAGCAAATGCTGCAACAACTCCGGGCGCTTAAGGCGGCGCCGGCGCCCGTGGGAGCGGCGGTGGCTGCACCGGTGAGCCGGCTCCCGACGGATCTGCGCCACCCGGCCGGTTTGCGCCGTGCGATCGTGCTGCGCGAGATCCTCGGCCCGCCCCTCGGGATGTGCTAGGCGCAGTCGCCGGCGGGGTTTCCTCTCGCCCGCGCCGTCCGTGGGCTACGGGATCTGCACGCGGTCGTAGCCCGAATAGGGATTCGCCTGACGCTTGCCGTTGACGTCGATTTCAACGTTTTGCAGCGCCGTGGCGGTGAGGAGCAACGAGCCGCGCTTGGTGAAGGTGTGGGTTTCGCCCTTGATCATCGTACCCTGGAACAACTCGGCTCCATCCAGTTCCTGGACGAGCTTCACGCGAACCGCCTCACGGGCAGTCAATGTGATCGTCTGCTGGGCGACGGCTTTGATTTCGTTGGCCGGCTTCGCCGGTCCGCTGGAGATGGCCTTGATGCCAAAGACAATCGCCACCACGAGGATGAGCGCGACCACGGCAACACCGACCTTGAAAAGGAATGCGGGATCAATCGGCGGCGTGCCGGTGCCCGCCGAGGCGGGGAAGTTCGGGCGCGCCGGGGCAGGGGCGGCCGCAGGTGCTTCCGTGCCGGTCCCAGGGGGGGTGGCCTCGGCTGCCTGGCGGCCGGTCTGGGCGAGATCCATCCGGCCGTAAATCTCGCGATTGTCACGGCGGGAGGGGCGACCTTCGTTCGGCGCGAGCGTCTTGTAGTCGGCGAGGATTTTCTCGGCGTTGAGCTTCAGATAATTGGCGTAATTCTGAAGGAAACCGCGGACGTGGATCTCGGGCAGGTTGAGATCGAAGCTGTTGCTTTCGAGCTTATGCAGATAGTCGCTGCGGATCTTGGTAGCCTCAGCGGCCTCACGGATGGAGATTCCCTTGCGTTTGCGGGCTTCTTCGAGTCGCTCGCCGATGGTCTGCATGGCAGTCAGTTATGCAATTTTGCCAGGAATGGGAAGACGGATCTTGCGGAGGGCGCGTGAAATCTGTCGCTTCGGCCGGGCATCCGGAAGCCCGATCCTGATCGCTTCCGGGGAAGGGCAGGACCTAGAGCGTGTCGAGGTCCACCAGAATCTCGCGTGGCTGGGCGCCATTTTCGGGTCCAACGATGCCCTTTCCCTCCATCAGTTCCATGACGCGCGCAGCGCGGTTGTAGCCGATGCGCAGACGGCGCTGGAGCATCGAGGTGGAGGCGCGGCGTGAAGCCTTGAGAACCTCGACGGCCTGCTTGAACAGCTCTTCGTCGTCGCCCATTTCGCCTTCGGTGTCCTCGTCCGCCTCCTCCTCCTCGTCTTCTTCGCTCGCGGCGCGGTCGATGTGCGCCTGCACGTCCTGGGCGTAAGCGGGCGGGCCATTCCGCTGGAGGAACTCGAGGATTCGGTTGATCTCCTCATCCGAGACCAAAGCGCCTTGGGCGCGCACGAGCTTGGAGGAGCCGGGCGGGGAAAAAAGCATGTCGCCTCGGCCGATGAGCGTCTCGGCACCCTTGGTGTCGATGATGGTGCGCGAATCCACTTGCGAGGCCACCTGGAAGGCGATGCGCGAGGGCAGGTTGGCTTTAATGACGCCGGTGATGACGTTCACCGAGGGACGCTGGGTGGCAATTATGATGTGGATGCCGGTGGCGCGGGCCAGTTGGGCGAGGCGCGCGACCGAGGTCTCAATCTCCGCCGGGGCGGCCAACATCAGGTCGGCCAACTCGTCAATGATGGCGATGACGTAGTACAGGTGGTCGGGCACCTCGATGTCGCCCGCCGACGAGGCGACGTCGAGCGTGGCCTGGGCTTCAGCCGCGGGGGTGGCCTCTTTGGCGGACTTCTTCCGATTGTTGAAGCCGCTGATATTGCGCACACCGACCTTGGCGAAGATCTGGTAGCGCTTCTCCATCTCGCGCAGCAGCCACTTGAGCGCGGCGGGCACCTTCTTCGCCTCGGTGACCACCGGGATGAGCATGTGCGGCAGGACGTTGAAGATCTTCAACTCGACGATCTTCGGGTCGATCATGAGCAGCCGCACGTCGCGCGGACTCGCGTGGTAAAGGAGGGAGGCGATGATGGCATTAATGCAGACCGACTTGCCCGAACCGGTGGCGCCGGCAATGAGCAGGTGGGGCATCTTGGCGAGATCGGAGACGAGAGGCTTGCCGCTGACGTCCTTGCCCAGCGCGATGGGCAGTTCGGCTTTGGCGCCCGCCCAGTCTTCCGATTCGATGATCTCCCGCAGGCCGACTTCCATCCGTTTCTGGTTGGGCACTTCGACACCGACGGCGGCCTTGCCAGGGATGGGCGCCATGATGCGCACGGACTGCGCACGCATGCCCAAGGCGATGTTCTTGTCGAGGCTGGCGATCTTCTCCACGCGCACCCCCGCCGCGGGGATGACCTCGTATCGGGTGATGACGGGACCGACGTGGATTTCGCCGAGCGTCACTTCGACGCCGAACTCGGCCAGAATGCGCAGGAGGTTTTCGGCGTTTTGGCGGTGTTCCTCTTCGCTGGAATTGACGTCGGATTTGGCCGGATCGCGCAGGAGCGAAAGGGGCGGAAACTGGTAGTTGTCGTCAGCGCGCGCGAGGAGGGCGCTCCTGGCTTTCTTGGTCTCCTCAGGTTTGACGATATTGAGCTTGCCCAGCGTGGACGATGCGGCCTTGGCCGCGGCGGAAGGCGGTTCCTCGATGGGAGGCCGGCTGGGCGTGGTCTTCGGTGCGAGCTTGGCGGGCTCCGCGGCGGAGGAATCGACGATCTTCGCGGCGGCGGCTTCCCGCGCAATTTCCTCCTTGGTCTTGGGGATGACCAGTGCCTTCTTGCTGGCAGGCGGCATCAATGTGACAGCGGCCGCCTTGGCGATGATGGCCTTTTCCTTGGACTCCTTCTCCTCCTGCTTCAGCTCCGCGCGCTCGGCTGCGCCACGCGCCCGGCGTACCCGCCAGGCTTGCACCGAGGCGATCATCCTCTCCAATTCCGACCCAATATCCCGGGTAAAGATGAACGACAAAGTCAGAGCGAAGACGATCCCCAGCAGCAACCCCGCGCCCACCACGCCGACCGTGTTTTTGAGTAGCTCGCCATAAAGCAGCTGCCCGATCCTACCACCCAACCCCCGGGTATAATAATCACTGCCCTTGAAGCTCTCCACCATCGCCAGGAGCCCCGATTCGGTCGCGATGCACAGGATCATCGCGATGAAGCGGGTGACGATCAGACGTCGGGCATTGCGCACCGCCACCCAGGCGAACCAGAGAAAAAAGACCGGCACCAGCCACGTGCTGAAGCCCACCAGATACAGAGACCACCAGGCAAAATCCGCCCCCCAAGGGCCGCCCAGGTTCGGCGGTGGCGCGGCCAGGTCGTGAATGACCCACACCTTTCCATTCCAAGCGCTCTGCCCGCCGATCTGGAATTCATGACTCTGACGCGGATCATAGTCCAACAGGGTGACGGCGATCCATGCGCCGAGCAGGAAGCAGATGCTCGCCGCCAGCCATTTCGGCCGATAGCGCGGACCCTCGAGCGACGGAACGTTCTTTGAGTTTGAAGTCTCCGACTTGCGCATTTGTGTAACGGCAAATACTCCGACTGAAAGTCCACGCTACCGGCTCGGACCGTCAATGTAAATAACTGGGGTCCATTTTCACGATTAACTCATAAGTACTGTATCATGGAGATCTTGCGATTCGAGCCCATCTATCAGGAACGCGTATGGGGCGGCCGGGCACTGGCGGCCGCGTTCGGCCGCGTGCTTCCGGTCGGGCGCGCGATCGGCGAAAGCTGGGAGATCGTCGACCGGCCGGAGGCACAAGCGGTGGTGTGCGACGGACCATATGCCGGCGCCACGCTGCGCAAATTGATCGCGGTTCACGGCCGGGAGGTGATGGGGCCCCGGTGGCCGGTGGAGCGGCCGTTCCCAATCTTGGTGAAATGGCTCGATTGCCGCGAACGCCTGAGCCTGCAGGTGCACCCGCCCGCCGACAAAGCGCCGGCGCTGGGGGGTGAGCCCAAGACCGAAAACTGGTTCATTGCCGAGGCCGCGCCCGAGGCGTCACTCATCGTGGGGTTGCGGCAAGGCGTGACACGAGCCGAGTTTGAACGCGCCCTCGCCGACGGCAGGTTGGAGACATGTGTCAACCGATTTCCCGTGGCGGCGGGCGATTCGATTCTCGTGCGCAGCGGTACCGTGCACGCCATCGATGCCGGGAACTTGATCCTCGAAATTCAGCAGAACTCCGACACCACCTACCGCGTTTATGACTGGGGCCGCACCGGCTTGGACGGCAAGCCGCGCCAGCTGCATCTGCGCGAAGCGCTGGCCTCGATTCTCTGGGGGCAGCCGCAGCCACAGCCGCTGCGCGCCGCAGCCACCCCCGCCGTGCTGGCCGACGGCGCCGAATTCCGCCTCCGGCGCACGCCGCTGGCCCGCGGTGAACAGCTGGCATTTGCCGCCGGTCAACAACCGCGGCTGCTGCACGTGGTGTGGGGAGGCGTGCAGGAGACCGCCACGGTTCAGGCGCTGGAGCGCGGCGCGAATGTCCTGCTGCCATTCGCCGGCAGGTTTACCTTCACCGCGACCGAAGACAGTCTCCTGCTCGTGACGGAAAACTTCACCTGAGAACGTCATGAACGCGTTGCCCGACGGATCACAGCGCGGAGGCATCGGGTTCAGATGGATGCTGTTCCTCGCCATCGTCTTTGCCTCTCTGGCGCTGGGGTGGATGTTGCTCCTGCCACTGGCCCTGGCCCGATGCGTGCACGAACGCACGGGCTTCGACATCGAGATCCAGACACTCTATCTCAACCCTCTCACGGCGAACGTGGCGCTGCACGGGCTGGTCATCACCAACCCGCCCGCGTTCCCGCGGAAGGACTTTGTTGACGTGCGCGAGTTTCGCGCCGACGCGCGATTGTTTTCCCTGTTCGGTCGGCGCCCGGTGATCGACGACGCGGTGCTCGATGTAGCGGGCATCTCGCTGGTGAAGGATGAGCGCGGCCTGATCAACGCGAAGGTATTTGAGCAGGGACTGGCCGGATCGTCCCGCGACCAACGCCAGCCGCCGGCAGAGGTCAAAAAGGAGCGCGAGTTTCTTATCCGGCGCCTGCAGATCCGTTTTGACCGGCTGGTGATCGCCGATTACTCGCGGCGCACGCCGGACGTGCGTGAATTCGATCTCAACTTCAGCCACACCTACGAGAACGTCACGAGCGCGAAGCAGCTGACTGCGCCGCTCGCCGACCTCCTTGCCCCCGTCACCGGTGCCATCGGCAGCATACTGCCTGATGCCGGGGCGACCCTGCGTGCCGCCAGTGACACGGTCAAGGAAACGGGTCGCAAGACCAGCGAGGCTGTGAAAGGGTTCTTCGAAGCACTTGAGAAAACCCTGAAGAAATAGTCTACTTGTCGTTTCCCATGACCGCATCCGATCCGCAGGACACGCTTGCCCAGTCCGGCCAGGGCCCCGCCGCCACAAGGAACGGCCCAGCCGCCGCTGTGGGATCCGAAAACCAGCCGGGTGAAACCCCCGCCGCCGGCGCTGCTGCGGCCGCTCCGGCGTCCGAGCCAGCCCAGCCTTCGCTGGAGGAGCAGCTGGCGGCGGCGAAGAAGGAGGCGGCCGACAACTATGATCGCTACCTGCGTGCCGTGGCCGATCTCGAAAATTTCCGGCGACGCGTGACCCGCGAGAAAGATGAATTGCGGCAATTTGCCGCCGTGAACCTTTTGCAGCATCTGCTCCCGGTGCTCGACAACCTGCAACTCGGCTTGGCGGCTGCGCGCCAGCAAGCGGACGCCAAGACCATGACCGACGGCATCGCGATGGTGCTCGAGCAGTTCAAGGGCGTGCTGGGCCGTCACGGCCTGAAGGCGGTGGACCCCGTCGGGCAGAAATTTGATCCACATCTCCACGAGTCACTATCCCATCAGCCGAGTCCCGATGTGCCCGAGGAACATGTGCTGCAGGTGGTCCGCGTCGGTTACACCTTTCACGGCCGGTTGCTGCGGCCCGCGAGCGTGATATTATCCAGCGGCCCGGCGAAGGAGGCGAAGGGCTGAAATGCGTTGCAGCAAACCGCCGTCTGCGCGTTAACGATGACGGACGGCTGCGAACGACGTCAGATCGTCGGCAAGCAGGCTGCCACCTACAAGTATCATGGCCAAGGAAGACTATTATGAACTGCTCGGCGTGAGCCGGGATGCCTCGGAGGAGGAGATAAAGAAAGCCTATCGCAAGAAGGCGGTTCAGTATCATCCCGACAAAAACCCCGGCAACAAGCAGGCCGAGGAAATGTTCAAGAAAGTCTCCGAGGCTTACGAAGTCCTCAAGGATGCCGACAAACGCGCCGCCTACGACCGGTTTGGGCACGCGGCGTTCTCGCAAGGGGCGGGGCCGCGCGGCGCGGGCGGACCGGCGGGAGGGTTTCACGATCCGTTCGACATTTTCCGCGAGGTGTTTGGCGGCGGCGGCAGTAGCATCTTCGAGGAGTTCTTCGGAGGGAGCGGCGGCGACGGGGCGCGCGATGGCGCCGACCTGCGCTATGACATCGAGATCACGCTCGAGGAGGCGGCGCGTGGGGTGGAGAAGGAGATTTCGTTTCGCAAGCTCGCCGTTTGCGACCACTGCAACGGCTCGGGTGCGGAGCCGGGGTCGAGCCGCATGACCTGTCCGACCTGCCGGGGCGCCGGGCAGGTGACAACGTCGCGCGGATTCTTCACGGTCCGCCAGGTGTGTCCGACCTGTCACGGCAGCGGCACGCGCATCGAGCGGCCGTGCCGCGAATGCCGGGGAGAGGGCCGGAGCAGCAAGACCGCCAAGCTCAACGTGCGCATTCCCTCCGGCGTCGACACGGACTCCAAGCTGCGTTCCGCCGGCAACGGCGAAGCGGGTGTGGCCGGCGGCCGGCCGGGCGATCTCTACATCGTCATCCACGTCAAGGACCACGAGATCTTCGAACGTCAGGGAAACGACCTGTTCTGCGAAATTCCGATCAAGTTCACGCTGGCGGCGCTCGGTGGCACGATCGAAGTGCCCACGCTTTCCGGCAAGGCGTCGCTCAAGATCCCGGCCGGCACGCAGGGGGGCACGACCTTCCGACTCAAGGGTCGCGGCATGCCCGGGTTGCGTTCCGGCCATGCCGGCGACCAGCTGGTGCGCGCGCAGGTGGAGGTGCCGGCGCATCTCACCGTCGAGCAGCGCAAGAAACTGGAGGACTTCGCGATCGCCTGTGGCGACGCCGAAGAGCCGGTGGGGCGGAACTTCTTCGAGAAAGCCAAAAAGTTCTTCTGAACCCACGCCCGCATCATGAATCTGAAGAATGCCAGGTTGATGACCCTCCGACAGGCGGCTGCGGCGCGACAGCGATTGCGGCGCGCGCACGGGAAACTTGTGCTCACCAATGGCGTGTTCGACCTGCTGCATCCCGGCCACACGGCTTATCTCGAGCAGGCCCGGAGACTGGCGGGCAGCCGCGGCCGGCTGTTTGTGGCGCTGAACTCCGATCAGAGCGTGAAGCGACTCAAGGGTCCGCGGCGCCCGATCCTCGATGAAAAATCCCGGGCGTACAATCTCGCCCAGCTCAAATCGGTCGACGGCATCGTGATTTTCAATCGCCCACGGCTTACGCGGGAGATCAAGGTCCTGCAGCCCGACATTTACGTGAAGGCGGGTGACTACACGCTGGAAACGCTGGATCCGGCCGAACGCGCCGCTCTCGCCCAGGTGGGGGCGCGCATCATGTTTCTGCCGTTCCTGCCCGGATTCAGCACGACCGCACTGATCGCAAAGATCCGGGCGGCGGGCGGCATATGACGTCTATGCGCGTGGTCATTCTCGGCTCCGGTCGCGGCAGCAATGCCGAGGCGATCCTCCGCGCGCAACAGGCAGGGGAGCTGGGCTGCGCCCGCGTGGCGGAGATACTGTCCGACCGGCCGGATGCGCGCATTTTGGAATTGGGTGCCCAATTCGGCGTACCCGCGCGATTTCTCGATCCGGGGCCGTTCAAGACCAAGTTCGACGAAGCGGCTGAGGTGCGCTACATCGAGGCCATCCGGGCGTGCGAGCCCGGACTCGTTGTCCTCGCGGGCTTCATGCGCATCCTCAAGCCGAGGTTTCTCGATGCGTTTCCCCGGACGATCATCAACCTGCACCCGAGCTTGCTGCCGAGTTTCCCCGGACTAGACGCCATCAGCCAAGCGTGGCGGCGAGGCGTGAAGGTGACCGGTTGCACCGTGCACTACGTGACTTCGGAGGTGGATGGAGGACCGATCATCGACCAGCGGGCGGTGCGCATCGAGCCCGGGGACACGATGGAAACGCTCGAAGCCAAGGTGCACGCCGCCGAGCACGCGCTTCTGCCGGCGGTAGTCGCACGGCTCAGCCAGACTGACATCCGTGGGACATGATCGTCCCGGCGTCGGCGCATCTGGCTATACGCCGGGAAGGAGCCCCCGGGCGATGGGTGCTGACCAGCGGCCGTCCCACGGCAATGCTGCGGAACAAGCAGGCAGAGCCCAAGGCTCGGGCGCTTAGCGTGGCAGGCGCAGGGTCAGCTCGGCATCCTTGTAGCCGAGCGTGAACGTGTCGTTCGTGATGCGGTTGATCCTGACTTCGAGCGTGGTCGCACCGTAGCTAATCGACAGCGTGTCGCCTTCGCCGAAGGGTTTGCGGCCGATGATGATCGCGGGATGCCCGCCCATCTCAAGGATGCCGCGAACCTGGACCGCCGGGGCGAGTCGCTCGAGCAGTTCGCGATCCGAGAGGGCGGCGCGCTTGGCGGCACCAGTCCCGGCCAACGCGTCCAGATTGGCGGGGGCGCGTTCATTGGGGCGGCTGAACGGATTGCGCGGGGCGGGTGGCAGCAGCGGGAGCGCATCCCGCCGTTGCAGCAGGGCGTCGATGCGCGCGCGGGTTTGCTCGAAGCTGCTGGCTTCAGGCGCCACACCCTCGGCGGCCTGCAGGATCGGCAGGCAAAGAAGCAGCAGGACGAATACTGGGGAGCGGAGCATCACGGGAAGCCAAGCAGTTCGAGATCGAGTTGGAGAACGACATTGCTGGTCGTGGGATCCTGTCGTTGCAGCTGAAACGAGTTGATGCGGCCGAAGCGTGGGCCATTTTCCAGGCGCTGGAGGTAGGCGATGGTGGGCCGGAACGTGCCGGTGAGCTTGAGGGAGAAGGGCACGCGTTTGTAGGTGGCGGGGGCGCCCGTATCCTGCAGGGCCGCCGGCCGTTGCTGCAACTCGGTCAGTTTGACCTGCGTGTCCTGTTCGATCTTGTAGAAGTACCAGAAGTTCTCCGGGATGTTTTTCTCCACGACGAGGCTCTCGGTGATGCGCTGCGAGGCAGCGCGCACGGTAGCGAGTTCAGACCGCAGTTGCGACCCGCGCGCGATGAGCTTGAGCATGGTGTCGCCGTCGCGGGCGCGGTCCTGCTGGCGGGTTTCGAGGTCGTGCGAGTCGAGCCGCAGCCACAGGCTCGCGCCGGCGAGCAGAATCGATCCGATGACGCAGGTCGCGCAAAATGGATAGCGCGACGCCGCTCGACCGAGTTGTGCCAGCATCCGGGTGTTCATGCGGGGGGAGCCGACGGGGGCTTGAGCACGATCTCGAAATTGAACAGATCGCCCTGTTTGGCGCGGTCCAGGCTGGAGGCGGAGATGTCGGCGAACAGCGCTCTGATCTGCGCATCGCTCCGCAGGGTTTCAATGAAGCGGCCGAGCACACGGCTGGCCTGTTCCGGTGATTCCGCCAGACTGCCGCGGAGGGTGACGACACCGGCGGCGTACCCGATCATGTCGATGGTCATCCGATCGGGGATCGTGCGACCAATGGTGAGGACAAATTCGGAGGGGACGAAGGGGGAATAGATGAGATCGTAGGCGTCCTTGATCTTGCCTGCCTCGGTCATATAGTCCCGCACCTCCAATTGCTGCTCGCTGTACTCCCGGCGGTGCAGGGCGACCTGCTCGTCCCAGAAACGGAGCCGGGCCACGACGCCGTGGCGCGCCAGAAGCTGCCAGCCGACGATCGTGAGCAGGATGAGAGTCAAGGCGCCGGCGCAGGTGTTGACGAGGAAACGCACGCGCACCACGCGATCCTCGGGCATGCTTGCGACATCGCGAAAATCGAGGTGCCAGTTGGGCTCAAGATCAAACTCAGTCGGTTTTCTTGGCATGGGAAGCCGGGCCGAGTCCGGCGATGAGACTGAATAGGCTCAGCCAATGCGGGCCGAGCCGGGCGGGAATGTCGCTGCCGAAGGTGATGCCCAGCGCCGTGAGCCACGCGGCGCAATCGACCGCGAGCACTCGCATTTCGATCGAAGCGGCGACCGACTGGGCCAGCCAGGTGAGACCGGGCGGCAGGAAGGTGCAGTAGAGATCGTTCACTCGCTGGCCGGTTTGCAGTTCGAAGTAGTCGATGGCGGGCTTGAGATTGCGCACCAGCTGGCGGAGGAGACGCGGCGATCGCGCCACGATGTCGGCCTCACCGGCGAGCAGGCGGGCGCGGGCGGTCGCCGTGTCTTCGATGTTCAATTCCTTGCGCGTGATCTCGGCAAGGGCATTGAAGCCGAATTCCAGCGGCGCGGGGGTGTGGACCCCGTTCTTGCCCAAGATGAACACGTAGGTGCGGTGGAGATCAATTTCAACTACCGCGGCCGGCTGGGAATCTCCAATCATGGCCTGATAACTCTGCACGCCGCCGAGGACGGGCAGCGATGAGATTTCCATCCGCCGGGGATGCACCCCCAGGCTCAGGAAGCGGCGCTGGGCGCCGAGAAGCTCCTCCGCGGCCTCGCCGCACAGGAGCACGTCCTTGATGGGGGGGTGTTCGGCATCGAAGGGATTGCCGTCAAAAGGGCTGACGAGGGCGATGCGCCATTTTTCGGCGGCGATTTTGTATTGGTTGGCCAGCAGGGTGGGCAGGTAGTCTGGCTCCGCGAGCTTCTTGGGATTGATTTCCTCACGCTGCAGCAATCGTGTGGGCGGGAAGATGCCGCAGATGCCCGGCACATAGGTCTTGTGCTCGGGCAAGAGGGCGCGCAATTCGCGGCTGACGCCGTCCAGATCGTCTGCCGAATGCTCGACCACCTGTTCGATGTGCACGGCATCGCCGCCGAGGCGCCCCAAACGCGCCATAAGCACGCGGTAAGGGTTGATTTCTATGACCACTCCACTTCGGGATCTGCGCAGCAGCATGGCAGGGGAGGCCGGGTAAGAAGCTCAGACGGCCGCGGATGCGGCGGTGTTATGAGATTGGTTTAGTGCAAATCGCAGGGCAGGGACACGAAAACATGCAGCCGAGCCGCTCCTGATGACAATGTTTTTCTATTTGTCGCCTTCCGCGTTCAGGTCAATTCGAGACGAGCCACTGGGCGACGTCGAACGGGGTGTTCAGCGTTGAGAACACGGCTTTGCGCAGATCCAGATCATAATGGATGGCCCCGTTTCCATAATGTTGGTCCACCACATTGGCGGCTAGGGCGCCGTAGATTGTGGGGTTGCCGCACACGCTGAGCGAACCATTGGGAACATAAATCACGCCATAAAAGGGCGTGGAGGTTTCGAATTTGGCAGTGTAATAACCGTCGGGACTCCAGCTGTATGAACCAGCGCTTCTGCTCATCACCGCGAGGTTCTTGGGAAGCTTCGTCCTGTTATCAACGCCACCGCCGCCGATATAAGTGGAACCACCCACAATGATCTGCGCAGATCCGTTGGCGGTGATCAAAATCTTGGCGGTATCTCCTATGTAGAAATCGCCCGAAACTACGATGATGGCCGGACCGTCAATGGTAAGCGTGGTCCAACCCGTCAGGAAAAGATTGGTCGCGGTATAGCGGCTCAGCACGGTGGGGCTAAGGGTGGCGGTACCGCTGGGGACAGCGCCCGCGTAGGTGCCGGGTAGATTGGCGTCCGCGAGAATATCGAAAAGAGTCTGGTTGGCGTTAGTGAAGACATATCTGAGGTCTCTCGTGACGTCGCCAGGCGTGTCGGCTCTTTTCACCGTTCCGCCCGTGGTGTACGTCGGAGCCGTCCCGGCCGTCGCAACATAACCGGAGATGTTTGCCGCATTCACGCTGACGGTAGGGGCACTGACGATGGCCTCGTCCTTCCGGGTCTGCAGAGAGGAAGCGGGATCCAGATTCACGTGGGTCTCGTAGCTATCCAGCGGACAGATCCAATTGATGGTGAAACTCGTCGAGGTGTATGCACCCACGGCTTTGGTGAAAAGCGCGGCGGGCCGGGCCGTGAGTTTGAGCTGTTTGTCGATCGGAAATCCGTCGGGCATCTGGGAAATTCCATCAGAGGTGATGGTCGGTGGCTGGGTGTAACAGAGTGGTGGAATCAGGTTGTTGTTGCTATAGTATTCAATCTTGATGTTGACGGAGCCTTGGAGCCCTCGGTTGCTGACAAAGCCCGTTAGGGTCTTCGTCGCCGTCGGCACAGGAACGCCGTTGATCGTCGGCGTGGTCAGCGTCCAACCCGCCCCTGACCAACCATAACTCGAGCCTCCAACGTAAGCTTGGCTGGCTTTGTTGAGCGTCCACAAGGCTTCCTCCACGCCGATCTCCGCCAGCTGGACGCTGCTGGTGGTGCAGAACGACCGGTTGCTCATTTCCATCGTGCGCGCGCATACCGCGACGTAACCGATCACGGCAATGCCAAGCACCACGGTGAGGCAGAGGGCGACCAGCACCGCCGAACCACGCTGCACTGTAAGACGGCGCTTCACGTCACCTGATGAGGTGTTTGTTGCGCAGGACCAATCGCGCGGAGGCGGCGGTGAAGCGCGCCCACGTGCCCGATCGGGCCGTGCCAGTGCCGGTGGTGAAAGCAGGCACCTCGATTTGTTTGACGCTGAGTTGATTGCCAGCGGGACGGGCCTGTTTGTCGAGATAGTTAAAACTGAAATTGGTTACGCCGGTGAGCAGGGTGAGTGGGTTGCTGTTGATGTTGGGTGGAGGCGTGCCGGAAATGGTGCGCGTCAGCGTCCGGGCGTTTGCATCGTAAGTGTACTTTACCGTGTAGTTGTACGGGGGATTGGTGCCGTTGGGTACGCTCAAGTATAACGTCACCTGATTGGCGGTCGGCATGGTCTGCCAGCTGGCATCGTTCGGGTTGTAGGGGACTGTGCCCGCGCAGCTGACATCTTGCGCCATGCGCACATCCTGACCGAGCAGTTGCAGTGCCCGGCGACTCTGTGCTTCGAGTTGTTGCTGGTTGGAATAGCGAACGAGATTGCGGCCGAGAAAAATGTAACTCGAAAGCAAAGCGGCGATCACCACCATGGTTATGCTCATGGCGACCATCAACTCCACAAAGCTGAAGCCTTGGGCGGACCGGGCGTCCGCGGCGCTATGATTTCTGGTAAGATACATTGAGACCGTATCTGCCGATGTAGACGTTGCTGCTGCGCGAGTGTGGCTTCCCAGTGATGCTGGTCCAACTGACGGTCATAGTGACCTGGCGGATATTCGGGTGCGGGTCGGGATTCGCCATCTGCCGGGAAAACTTGAATGAGGTGCTGGCGAATGAGGCCAAACCAGACGGGCTGGTCTGCTGGAAGTCGGGATAGTTGCTGAGAAAGTCAGGGCTCCTGGAAGTCAGACCTTGGATGGCGGTCCAACTCTGCAGCCGCAGGTATTCGATTTCCGCCTGCATGATTTGTGCAGCGATGGTCTGCTTGCGTGCGGTATCAAGCATCTCTGAACCAATGGCTAACGCCTCAATCATCCCGATGAATCCCACCAACAGAATCGTGGACGCCAACGCCACTTCGATCAGCGTGAAGCCGGAGTTGATTCTTGGGGCGGGTTTCATGGCGCTGGATCGGGAACTAGAATGTATGGTAGGGCATGTCCCTTAGATGAACCCAAAAGTATCGTTAACGCCAATTTTTGACAAAACGTTTACCGGGTTGGGCAAGCAGCGTCAAACCTGTTGAATATAGCGATGTAACTTCCAGTTCTACAGGTGATTACCAAACATCTTTGCATTTCTCACAGGGGAGTGGATCGTGGGCAATGGCCGAAGTCTTGAGAGAACTGCGCGGGATGGTGCGTGAGGATCAGCAAGCCGGCGATGTCTGAGTGAACGGCTGGTTCGATTCGTGCCGCTCGAACCTCGTGAGCTCTGCCGCGGGCGGCGGAATGGGCAGGATTCAACGGGCTGCACCAAGCGGCGGATTGCACGCGGTACGATGCGCCTGCTGGCTCAAAACAGATCCGGCGGCGTGCGGCTGAGGAATTCCTCGAGATAGGCCGTGGTGGCTTTGCCCGCAATGAAAACGGGATCGCTCAGGATGGCCTTGTGCAGCGGGATCGTAGTCTTGATGCCGCGAATGAGATATTCGCTCAGCGCCCGATACATGCGCTCCAAGGCCGTTTGTCGGTTGTCGCCATGTGCGATGAGCTTGCCGATCATCGAATCGTAGTACGGTGGGATGGTATAACCGCTGTAAACGTGCGAATCGACCCGCACGCCGTGCCCGCCTGGGGCGTAATAGAGGCCGATGGTACCCGGTGATGGAGTAAAGTTGCGGGCAGGGTCCTCGGCGTTGATTCGGCATTCGATCGCATGGCCCCGAAACTCGATGTCTTTCTGGTCGAAATTGAGCTTTTCACCCGAGGCGATGCGAATCTGCTCCTTGATCAGATCGATGCCGGTGACCTCCTCGGTGACCGGATGTTCGACCTGGATGCGGGTGTTCATCTCGATGAAGTAGAACTCGCCGTGGGCATCGACGATGAATTCGATCGTGCCGGCGTTCTCATATTTGGCGGCCTCGGCGGCACGCACGGCAGCCTTGCCCATGCGCTTGCGGAGATCGGAGGTGAGAAAAGGGGACGGCGACTCTTCGATCAGCTTCTGGTGGCGGCGTTGTACGGAGCAGTCGCGCTCGCCAAGATGCAGCACCTTGCCATGGCTGTCGGCGAGAATCTGAAATTCGATGTGCCGGGGACTCTGGATGTATTTCTCGATGTAAACGGAGCCATTGCCGAAGGTTTTTTCGGCCTCCGCCCGAGCGACGTGGTATTCCTTGGCGAAGGAGACGTCGTTGTGGGCGATTCGCATGCCGCGCCCGCCGCCGCCCGCCACGGCTTTGATGATGATCGGATAACCGATCTTGCGGGCTATCTTCACCGCCTCGCCTTCAGAGTCGATGGGGCCATCGGAACCCGGCACGGTGGGAACACCGGCTTTTCGCACGGTGTCCCTTGCCACCGCCTTGTCTCCCATGATCTTTATGCTCTGCGACTTGGGGCCAATGAACTTGATGTTACATGATTCACACTGCTCCGCGAACTTGCTGTCCTCGGAAAGAAAACCATAGCCAGGATGGATGGCATCGACATCGGCAATCTCAGCCGCACTGATGATGCGATCCGCACGCATGTAGCTTTCCGAGCTCTTGGGGCCGCCAATGCAGATGGCTTCGTCGGCCAGTTGCACATGGAGCGACTGGACATCGGCCTCCGAGTAGACGGCAAGAGTCTTGATGCCCAGTTCACGGCAGGCACGGACGATCCGGAGGGCGATTTCACCGCGATTGGCAATGAGGATCTTTTGGATCATAAACAAGGAAACCACTGGCGCTCATCTGCGATACCGCCGCGTGAACAGCCGGGTGACGGAAATCGTAAGGGTCGGCTGCCCCTCAGCCCTGCTTGATTTTGAACAGGCGCTGGCCGTATTCGACCGGTTGACCGTTTTCGACGAGAATCTCCACCACCGTCCCCTTCGCCTCGGCCTGAATTTCATTCATGATCTTCATGGCCTCGATAATGCAGACCACGGAATTCTCGGAAACCTTGGCGTTGACCTCGACAAATGGCGGGCTTTCGGGCGAGGGTGCCCGGTAGAATGTGCCCACCATGGGGGCTTTGATGTAGCTGATGCCCGGCTCTTCCTTGTCTCCGCCAGCCGCAGAGAACAGCCCCGCGGTGGCCGCAGCCGCGGGAGTGGTGGCTGAAGCGGCCGACGCGTCCGGCCCCGCCACGAAGGGCGCGGTCAACCCGGCGCTGGACGTAATCACCGGCACGCCATTGGTACCCCGGCGTATCTTGAGTTTGAAGCCCTCTTCTTCCACGGCGAACTCGGTGAGTTCGGAGCGCTTCATTAGGTCGATGATCTGCTTGATCTGCTTGAGGTCCAAAACGGGGCCTTGGTTAGGTTAGGGGTACTCTGGTTAGTTGGTATTGGGAAGCCCAGCGTTCAAAATTAGTTTGGCTCCGGTGGCAACACCGGACTTCGAAGAAAATCTTCTTGCCACACAAATGTGGCCAAAATCGGGCAAAAAATGGCCCAAAACAGGCTAAATTCGCGCCAAGATCGATTAGAACTGGCCTCTATGGCGTAATCCGCTTTCTACGTTTATCAACGAGTTACGTAAGCAGAAAAAGCAAAAAGAAACTGGCAAAAGCTGCGGAAACACTGCGCAGCTCCGGATCGGTGGAGTCAAAGAAACACCTGCCAGGCTCACAAGTTCGACCGGTTTGAGTCCGTCAATCGCCGACGATCTTCAACAGCACTCGTTTGCGCCGCACACCGTCGAACTCGCCATAGAAGACCTGTTCCCACGGACCAAAGTCAAGCCGGCCAGCGGTTACGGCGATGACGGCTTCGCGGCCCATGATCGTACGCTTGAGGTGGGCGTCGGCATTGTCTTCACCTGTGCGGTTGTGGTCGTAGGCAGAGTAAGGTTTCTCCGGGGCCAGCCTTTCCAGCCATCGCTCGAAGTCGGCGTGCAAGCCCGGTTCATCGTCGTTGATGAACACGCTTGCGGTGATGTGCATGGCATTCACAAGGCAGATGCCCTCCCGGATGCCACTCTCGGCCAGCGCGGTCTCGATCTGCGGGGTGATGTTGAGAAAGGCGCGCCGCCGCGGGACCTCAAACCAAAGCTCTTTGCGATACGATTTCATGGTAAATCGGAGTTTGATTCATGGGGGAATCAGGAGCACAGGGGAAGTCAGTTCTGGCGCTTCCCGTTTCCCTCAGCACCTCCTTCCGGGGTCGGTCCGATCCTTTCCTTGCCCCCAGTGATGCCCTTCTACGCCGATCTTCACATCCACTCGAAGTATTCGCGTGCGACGAGCGGTGAGCTCGACCTTTACCACCTGACGCTTTGGGCGAAAAAGAAAGGCGTTACGGTCGTCGGCACGGGCGATTTCACGCATCCCGCCTGGATGGCTTCCATTAAAGAGGAACTGGTCCCCGCCGAACCGGGCCTCTTCCGTCTGCGCGACGACCTGGAGGCGGCCGTGGCCGCCGAACTGGGTCCCTGCGCCGCGGCCGCCGCGCCGGTCCGTTTCCTGTTGGAGGTGGAGATCTCCACCATCTACAAGCAGGGCGACCGGGTGCGCAAAGTGCACCATCTGCTCTACGCGCCTGATCTCGACCGCGCCGAACAGATGGTGGGCCGCTTGGCGCGTATCGGCAATCTCGCGTCGGACGGCCGCCCCATTCTCGGCCTGAATTCACGCGACCTTCTCGATCTCTGCCTTTCCGCCGGCGAGGGTTGTTACCTCATTCCCGCGCACATCTGGACGCCGTGGTTTTCCGTTTTCGGCTCCAAATCGGGCTTCGACATCTTCGAGGAATGCTATGGCGACCTTTCCCCGCACATCTTCGCCGTGGAGACGGGTCTCTCATCCGATCCGCCCATGAACTGGCGGCTCTCGATGCTTGATCGCTTCCGTCTCGTCTCCAACTCCGACGCGCATTCCCCCGGCAACCTCGGCCGTGAAGCCTGCCGCTTCGACTGCGCGCTCGATTACTTCGCGATCAAGAACGCGCTCGCGACCGGCACCGGCTACGGTGGCACCATCGAGTTTTATCCCGAAGAGGGGAAGTATCACATGGACGGCCACCGCAGCTGCGGCTTCCGCTGCGAGCCCGAGGAGTCGCGCCGCCTCGGCAACAAATGTCCGGTCTGCGGCGCGCCGCTCACCATCGGCGTGCTCAACCGCGTGCTCGAACTCGCCGATCGCACCGAGGGGAAACCGCCCCCCACCGCCGCGCCTTTCCGCAGCTTCGTTCCACTCCCCGAGATACTCGGCGAACTCGCGCGGACCGGTCCGAAAAGCAAGACCGTGCAGGGCGGCTACGAGCAGCTGGTCGCGCGCCTCGGACCCGAACTGGCGATTCTCGGTGAGGCACCGCTCGACGAGATCGGCCGGGTCGCCACGCCGTTCCTCGCCGAGGCCGTCCGCCGCCTGCGCGCCGGTGAGGTCATCCGCGAAGGAGGCTACGACGGCGAATACGGCGCCATTCGCCTGTTCAAACCGGGCGAACTCGAAAGCGGAAAATCGATCAGTCTCTTGTTCGAGTTGCCGGAACCGGCGGGACTCAAACCTGCAAACTCAGGACGGAGGCGACGGCGGACCGGAGCCACGGCCGGTGCGGAAATCCCGGTGGACCATGCAGTGAGTGACCCGGCATCCCCGTCCGCATCCTCCCTGGCTGTCCAAGCCCCGGCGAAGCCGGAGGTACCGTCGGTGGCTCCATCGGTTTTCCCCGTGCTTGCCGGACTTGACGCCGATCAGCGCGCCGCGGTGGAGATCGTCAACGGTCCTTTGCTCATCATCGCCGGACCCGGCACGGGCAAAACACGCACGCTTACCCACCGCATCGCCCATTTGATTGTTGACCATGATGCCGCGCCCGAAGCGTGTCTTGCCATTACCTTCACCCGCCGCGCCGCCGGCGAAATGCGCGCGCGCCTCGCCTCGCTGCTGCCCGACAGCCGGAGTTCCCGCGTGTTGGTGACAACATTCCACGCCCTCGGCCTGATCATCCTCCGGGAACAAGAGGAAAAGCTTGACCTGGGGGCGTCGCTGCGCGTGGCCGGCGAATCCGAGGCGATCGCAGTCGCCCGGGAGACGCTGGGCGTGTCGGCGGTCGAGGTGCGCCGGCTGATTTCCGATCATGCGGCGCGCCCGGAAGCGTATGAGCGTGCGCTTCGGGCCCGCGGCCTGGTGGATTTCCACGATTTGATTTTGCTGCCGGTCTCACTGCTCGCGGCGCATCCTGATCTCGCCGCGCGCTACCGGGAGCGTTGGCCGCATCTCTCGATCGATGAGTATCAGGACATTGACGCGCACCAGTATCAGCTCGTGCGGCTGTTGGCGGCGGCAGACGCCCAGCCCGCGCGTGATCGAGGGAATCGCTGTTCGCTCTGCGTCATCGGCGATCCCGACCAGGCGATCTACGGTTTCCGGGGCACCGACACGCGCTTCTTCCGCCAATTTCAGTCGGATTACCCGACGGCCCGTGTCATCTCGCTCACGCGCAATTACCGATCCACCCGCACCATTGTCGATGCCGCGCTGCAAGCCATTGCCCCCACCACCCTCGTGCGCGACCGTGCCCTGCGCGCCCAGACAGGCGATGCCAGTCGCGTCACGCTCCGCGAATGCGCCACCGAGCGCGCGGAGGCCGAATTCGTCGTCGCCACCATCGAGCGGCTCGTGGGCGGCACGAGCCTCACCTCGTTCGACACGGGCCGCGCCAGCGGCGCCGCTTCGCCGACCTGGGCGTTCAACGATTTCGCCGTTCTCTATCGCACCGACGCGCAGACGCCGCCCCTCGTGGAGGCGTTCGTGCGCTCCGGCATCCCGTTCCAGAAACGGACCCATGCGCCGCTGGGTGAGCATCCGACGGTGCAGGCGCTGCTCGCCCGGCTCAAATCACGTCCGCCCGGCGTCCTCGTGGCCGATCACCTTGCCGCCACCGCCGCCGAACTGGCCCGGGCGGGAACACCGGATCCCGATCTCCGCGCCATCACCGACGCACTCCTCCCGCTCGCCGGGCAACACGGCGCCGACTTCGACGCGTTCGTGAACGAATTGGCGCTTGGCGTCGACATCGACCTCCACGATCCGCGTGCCGAGCGGGTTTCTCTGCTCACCCTGCACGCCGCCAAGGGGCTCGAATTCCGGGTGGTCTTTCTCGTCGGCTGCGAGGACGGATTGCTGCCGCACCGGTTCAGGTTCGACGATGCCGGGGAGACCGACATTGCCGAGGAACGGCGGCTTTTTTTCGTGGGCCTCACCCGCGCCCGGGATCGGCTCTTTCTGACGCATGCCCGCCGCCGCCACTGGCGCGGCGATTTCCGCGCCCGCGCCCCTTCGCCCTTCCTCCAGGCCATCCGCGAAAGCCTGCTCGACCGGCAGAGGGAGGAGGCTCCAACCACGCCGCGGACACGGCAGCTGGAGCTCTTCTAAGCGCCGGTGCCGCGTCAAACCCTGGCCAACGCCTGTTCGAGGTCGGCTTGGAGGTCGACGAAGTCCTCCGTTCCAAGTGAGAGGCGCACGTAGTCGGGCGAGACGCCGGTGGAGACCTGCTCTTCGGGCGTGAGCTGGCTGTGCGTCGTGCTGGCGGGATGAATGGCGAGCGACTTGGCGTCGCCGATGTTGGCGAGGTGCGAGAAGAGCTGGAGCGACTCGATGAGTTTCTTGCCCGCCTCGAAGCCGCCCTTCACGCCGAAGCCGAGCAGGCCGCCGAAGCCGCCGTGCAGGTACTTCTTCGCCGCGGCGTGGTGGGGACTGGTCTTGAGACCGGGATAGTTGATCCACTGGACCTTCGAGTGCGCCGCGAGGAATTCGGCCGTCTTCAGGGCGTTCTGGCAGATCCGCTCCATGCGCAGGTGCAGCGTTTCGAGCCCCTGCAGCATGAGAAAGGAATTGAACGGGCTGATGCAGGCGCCGATGTCGCGCAGGAGCTGCAGCCGCATCTTGAAAATGTAGGCGATGTTGGCCCCGCCGGCGGGCGGGAAGCTCTTGAACGCCTCCCAGTGCACGAGGCCGTGGTAGCTCGGATCGGGCGTGGTGAACCCGGGGAACCGGCCGTTGCTCCAGTTGAAGTTGCCGCCGTCGACCACGATGCCGCCGATGGACGTGCCGTGGCCGCCGATGTACTTGGTGGAACTGTGGACCACGACGTTGGTGCCCCATTCGAACGGGCGGTTGAGCATCGGCGTCAGGCACGTGTTGTCGATGATGACCGGCACGCCGACCTCACGGGCGATTTTGCCGACCTCTTCAAAGGGGAAGATGTTCAACGCCGGATTGCCGAGGCCCTCGCCGTAGAACGCCTTGGTGTTCGGTCGAACGGCCTTGCGAAAGGCGTCCGGATCCTGCGCATCGACGAACGAGACCTCGATGCCGATCTTGGGCAGGGTGTAGTGGAAAAGGTTGTAGGTGCCGCCGTAGAGCTGCGAGACGGAGACGAGATGATCGCCCGCGCCGGCGATATTGAGGATGGCGTCGGTGATCGCCGCCTGGCCCGACGCATGGGCGAGCGCGCCGGAGCCGCCTTCAAGCGCGGCCATCCGCTGTTCGAAGACGTCGGTCGTCGGGTTCATGATCCGCGTGTAGATGTTGCCGAGCTCTTTCAGCGCAAAAAGGTTCGCGGCGTGCTCGGTGTCGCGGAAGACGTAGCTCGTCGTCTGGTAGAGGGGAACGGCGCGCGCGCCGGTCGTGGGGTCCGGCGTCTGGCCGGCGTGAAGGGCCTTGGTTCCGAGTCCTTTGAAGTTCATGGCAGGCACAATGGCCTAGGATTCTAAGAAGGTAAGGCAAGAAGACAACCGGCGCGCCGGGATAAATCCGTGTCATCAGGCTGGCCACGCCGGCAGCGCGAGGCATCGGCAGAAGGATCGTCATCCGCCTCGGCCACTCATGTGAACGGGGGATGGCAACCTAGTTGCTCCGCTGCTCCTTGGGCTTCCAGGAAAGCGCGGCTTGCAGCGCTGGCTTCACCTCGAGCGGAGTGTCCTTTGCGTGAAGCAGATAGCGTAGGTAGTTTCGGACGAGTTCGTGCTGGTAGGCGTTGCTGCCGAGCGACCATAACGCGGCACTGAGCACCACGTCCTTGTACACCGCCGGCGGAACGGTCCCGGGTTTCTTCGTCAGGTTTTTGTATTCTTCCAGCTGGCCCTTATACGGCAGGTAGTTTTGCACGACGGTCACGAGATCGCGAATCGGTTGGAAACGCCCGCTGGCTAGGAACCGTCCCCAGTACACATCAAGCTGGCCGCCGTCCATCGGTTCGGTCGACGGAATGGGAAGCCAACTGCGCGGCACGTCACCGAACGCCCGCTGTGCGGGGTCGGGCAGGTCGCGCGCGAAGCCGGCGTCATCGCGATATACGTAGGCAAGCACCTGCGCGAGCAGGCGGCGTTCATCGTCGTCGGTGGTCGTGGCGAACCGCTGCTTGAACTTTGGCGCCAGCCACGGGTTGTCAGCGAGTACCTGCTCATAGAAGCCCAGCAGTGGCCCCTGGCGGTTTGGGACGCGTCGGGAAGCCGGATCATGGCTCAATGCCATCAATGCCGGAAGAGCCAGGTGCGGCTCGGGCCTGCGGTAATAATTGGTTAGCCACCGGATCGGGTCGAAGTTCTCCGGCGGGCCGCCAAGTTCCTCCAATGTCACCACGGTTAAAGTTGCTTCCCATTCGGCCTGACCACCGCTGACCAAGTCATGCGCCACGAGGTGCACCGTGTACTTGCCGAGCGGGTCGCTATCATCCGCCGTAAAGCCAAGAAAAGTCCGGGCGAGGTTCACGTAGCCGGCCGGGACCTTGCTGCGGGGAATAGCGGGCAGCCCCATTCTTTCAACCACCACGGTTCCGTCGGGTCGTCGAATGGTGAGGTCATAGGAGACTTCGGAGTAGCCTTCGGCATCTGCGGCCGGCCCGACGATGTTCACAAGGAAATGCGCCTGCTGGTGCCGGACGACTTTGTCAGTGAGGGCAAACTTCGGTCCGGTCTCCGAGGGCGTGTGATGCCAGATATCGTCGTGGGCGTACTGGATGGTTGGGTCGACTCTCACCTCAAATTTATGGACAGACTCGGTTCCACGCAGGGAACCCAGAACCGCTACCCAAACCGCCACGAGTCGAAGAGCGGTTTTCACGATGGCCGAGGATTCTACGTAAGTGAGGCATGAAGGCAATCGGTTCATCGGGTGCGAATTCATGTCATCAAATCTATAGTCGTTGGCGACAGGGTGATACGGAAATGGAGTGACCGCGCAGGCTTTGACCTGCGGGTGCATCAGCCTTATCGTGGCAGCATGGGTGACCGCGAACGCAACGCGCTGCGCGCCGAGCCCGCGCCGTGGCGCCAGTGGGGGCGCGACCTCGATGCGCAGTCCGTCGAGCAGATGAAGAACGCCTGCGCGCTGCCGGTGAGCGTGCGTGGCGCGCTCATGCCCGACGCCCACGTGGGCTACGGCCTGCCCATCGGTGGCGTGCTGGCGACCGACCATGCGGTGATTCCATTCGCGGTCGGCGTCGACATCGCGTGCCGCATGAAGCTTTCGGTGCTGGATCTGCCCGTGGCCTGGCTGCAGGAGCGCCGGGAGCGGCTGGCGCGCGCCATCGAGGCGGAAACCCGTTTCGGAGTGGGGGTGGAATTCAAACCGCCACGCCAACATCCAGTCATGGATGAAGATTGGAGCGTTAGCCCCGTGACCCGGACCCACCGGGACAAGGCCTGGCGCCAGCTCGGCACGAGCGGCAGTGGCAATCATTTCGTGGAGTTCGGCTTGCTCACGGTGCTCAACCCCGGGCTCGGCCTGCCCGCGGGCGAGCACCTGGCCCTGCTCAGCCACAGCGGCAGCCGCGGCACGGGCGCGCTGGTGTGCGACCATTACAGCAGGCTCGCGATGCAGAAGCGCCGCGATCTGCCGAAGGAACTGGCGCGGCTGGCCTGGTTCTCCCTCGACGAGGCCGAGGGGCAGGAATACTGGGCCGCCATGCAGCTCATGGGGAAATATGCCTCGGCCAACCACGCCTGCATCCACCGGCACCTCGCGGCCAACTTGGGCGCCCGCGTGCTCTTCGACGTGGAAAATCACCACAATTTCGCGTGGAAAGAGACGCATGACGGACGCGAGGTCATCGTGCACCGCAAGGGCGCCACGCCGGCGGCGTCGGGCGTCCTTGGCGTCATCCCCGGCTCCATGGCCTCGCCGGGTTTTGTGGTGCGCGGCAAGGGCAGCCACGAATCGCTCTGCTCCGCGGCGCACGGCGCGGGACGGGTGATGAGCCGCACGCAGGCGAAGAAGACGCTCGATTGGAAGGCCGCACGACGGCTGCTCGACGCCGCCGGGGTCACGCTGATCTCGGCGGGTCTCGACGAGGTGCCGATGGTCTACAAGGACATCCATGCCGTCATGGCGGCCCAGGCCGATCTGGTGGAGGTGGTGGCGCGCTTCGACCCGCGACTGGTGAAGATGGCGCCCGCCGGCGAACGGGCGGAGGATTAGCCCTCATTCGTCGCGGTTTTTCCCGGGGCGGGACGATGCTGCGCGCGGCGCGGCTTCAGCATTCATCCCGGATTCGCCGCCGACGGTCGGCCGGGATCTGGGCCGGCACGGGCCGAAGGTAACAAGGTTGTTACCATATTCTGACCCTCCCAAGGGGGTTTTCAGCTCGGCGCCCCTTGTTTTGCCAGAAAATCGGCGTAAGTACCACGCTCCCGAATTCCTCAACCACGTGGACGGTTCCTCGCTTCCCCACCGAGGACAAAACCAAAGGAGTATCATATGCATGCTGATCTCATCCCGCTGCCGCTTCATCGCAGCGTAAACCAAAATCAATCCATCGCGCCGTCGACCTGGCGCTCGCGCGTAACCCGTCTGGTTTCCGGCCTTTCCGTCGGAACGATGTTGGGGCTTGCCCCGTCGGCTTGGGCGCAGCACCGGTACCAGCAGACCAATTTGGTTTCGGATGTGCCGGGCCTCGCGGCAGTCACGCACATGCCGCTGGTGAATCCATGGGGACTCGCCCGCAGCGCGACCAGCCCGTGGTGGGCATCGGACAACGGCGCGGGCGTCTCGACGCTCTATACAGGTGCCGGAGCCCCTCTGGGCTTGGTGGTCACGATCCCGGTGCCATCCGGCGGGACTCCGCCATCGACGCCGACTGGCATCGTCTTCAATGGCTCGACCGACTTCCAAGTCGGTACCAATCAGCCGGCGCGGTTCATCTTCGTGACCGAAGATGGCACGATCTCAGGCTGGAATTCGGGGACGAACGCGGTCCTCAAGGTCGATCATTCCGACTCGGCGGTCTACAAAGGCTTGGCGCTCGGGCAAAGGAACGGCGCAAACTTTCTCTATGCCGCCAACTTCTCCGCGGGCATGGTCGAGGTTTACGACAAGGACTTCAATCCGGTGAACTTGGGCGCCGGTGCCTTCCGGGATCGACACCTTCCCCGGGGGTTCGCGCCATTCAATGTGCAGAACATCAACGGCATGATCTTCGTGGCTTTTGCCAAACAGGACGACCAGAAGCAGGATGAGGTCGCCGGAGCCGGGCTCGGTTTCGTCGATGCCTTCAACACCGACGGCGTCTTGTTGATGCGACTCCAACACGGACACTGGCTGAACGCGCCGTGGGGCATCGCGTGGGCTCCGGCGAATTTCGGCAAATTCAGCAACATGCTGCTCGTGGGTAACTTTGGCAGCGGCAAAATCGCCGCGTTTGATCCGAATCACGGACATTTCCGCGGGATGGTTCGCGGCGCACACGGCCGGCCTCTCGCCATCGAGGGACTCTGGGCCCTGAGTTTCGGCAACGATGCCGGCGCCGGACCGTCGACCACGCTCTTTTTCACTGCCGGCATTGACGACGAGGCGCACGGCCTATTTGGCACGATTACTCCCTGGGCCGACCCGGACGATGGCGATCACGACGGTGACGATGACTGAGCTTATCTCTGGGAGGTCGTCGTGCGTCCGTCTGAAGGACGGCTGAGGACGCCAGCATGGGCGTCGTCAGCCGTCCGCACGGCGGGCGTGGCTGGGGGCAACCGCGAATCGTTTGGCGCGGTTGCCTCCAGCATCCGTCATCGAGCATCCGCCCGCCAGATCCGCCCGGCTCTGGCTCCCCGCGTGAAGCCCGGGATCAAGTGTCGAGGCCGGGTTTGCGCAGAAATAGAGGCGGGCTCACGTTCTCCTTCACGCTCGCAGCCAGCGGGCGTCGTGGCGGGGGCACCGCGCGGCCGGGTCACTTTGACGGCGGGGTGAGGGAGCTGGTGCGGCGATTGTTGACCGGAACCTGGTCGACGATACCCGGGGGATTGACCAGCTGGGTGCGGTAGATGATGCTGCCGCTCGCGGCGAGTTGGTTCTGGTCGACGGGCATTTTGACCACGTAAGTGGCGCCGGGACCAAGCAGGGGAATGGGCGAGGGGCTGGTAACGCCACCGGCTTCGACACTCAACACCATGCCACTGACGCCTTGTCCGCTGCGGTTTTGCACCACGAATTCCATCTGCCCGGTGGCGGCATCGTAATAGTGGCTGGAGACGGCGGTGTCGATGCGCAGCGGGTCGTTGCGATTCATCGCCCAGCCGACATTAAGAATGCCGTTGCCGTAGTCCGGATCCGGCCCCGGGGCTCCGCCATCGCTGGCATATTGCTGGAGCGTCTGCCACGCCTGCGCCGCGCTCAGGCCGGGGTTGACGGACATCATGGCGGCGATGGCGCCGGCCACAATGGGGGCGCTGGCGGAGGTGCCGTCGAAGTAGACGCGTTGGCCGTCGAGCCACGCGGTCTGCACGCCGTAGCCGGGAGCGGTCATTTGCAGTTGCGGACTGGAATTGGAGAAAATCACCTGCTGCCCGAGCGCATCGACCGCGCCGACCGAGACGACCCGCGCGTCGGCCGCCGGCCAGGTGAGCTGTGCGGCCTGATCATTGCCGGCGGAGGCCACGATGACCACGCCGTGCTGGGCCGCATAATCGATGGCGCGGTTCAGGGTGGGGCTGCTCTCGTAACCGCCCAGGCTGATGTTGATGATCTGCGCTTCCGCATCAACCGCCGCAAGGATCGCCTGCGCGACGGTAAAGATATCGCTCTGGGTATTCGCATCGGTGATGCGGATGCTGAGAATCTCGGCTGCGGGCGCGACGCCCGGGGCGTTCGGCGAGTCACCCGCCGCCAGCGCTGCCACGGCGGTGCCGTGTCCGTCCTCCGGTCCGGTGCCGGCGGCGGTGCCGAGGCCGATGTCCAGATACTGCAGGCGCCCTTGTCCGAATGTGCTGTCCGGTGCGACCCCGCTGTCGAGCACCGCGATGGTGATTCCGCGGCCCCACTGGCTGTGGTCGCCGGTGACGCCCAGGAAGCCGAGCATGTCGTTGCCAAAGGGCACGAGGATCTGCGACGCGCGATCCTGTTTCGGCGGCGTTGGCGGGAGGTTGATGTAGAAGTTGGCGCCTATCTCCGCGTAGTCCGCGGCGTTGGCCAGCATGTCGGCCTGCAGGCCGGCGAGTGAATCATAGCGCACCCGTACCGTCAGAAGGGCGTCCAGCCGCCCCAACACGGTGATTCCTAACTGGGCGGCGCGGGCGAGAAATCGCCGGTAGGCTTTCGCATTCGCGAACGTCAGCACCGCTTCGTGAGGCCGCGCGTCGGATTGACCGAGCGTCTGCTGGAGATATTCCAGCGCCGGCCGGCCGAGCGGGTTCGATCGGGCATCTGTCGGAGCGGACCGCGCCGCCGCGGTCGACGGCGCGCGGGTGACGACCGGACTTGGAATGGACGATCCGGTGCTTGCCGCAGGTGTCAGATCCGTCGGTCGCGCACTGCGGTCGTTCGTCCTGTCGCTCAGCACGAGCCAGAGCAGGAGCAGGAGGGCGGCAAGACACCCTCCGGCGAGCGGCATGACATGAGATCGTTTTTCCCTCATCTCGGGAAGACCGCAGAGGTCCGGCCCTGCCGTCTGGACATAGCTACTATCACGTTCAACAGACGCGACCGCGGGATCAAAGTTTCAGCTTGTTCCCCGCCAGCTCGGCCGGGGTCAGCCGAGGTCCATGTGCCGGCTTTGATGGAGCTGCCAGGAATTCCACAGATTGTGCCAGAGGACATAGCAGGTCGGCCCGAGAGCGACGAGCGGGTTCGCATAGGCGAGGGCGAGGTAGATGGTCAACGAGGTGTTTTTCTGCCCGAGCGACTGGCTGGCTTCGCGAGGAAACTCCCTCCCCCCGATCACCCGTCCGAGCGCGAAACTGGCCGCGCAGACCACGGCCGTCGTGGCGGCGATCTGGCCCAGGGCCCGGAGCGAAAGGTCCGCCTGGCTGCGCAGGAAATGCGAGCCGTTGGCCGTGACGAGGAAGAGCGCGAGCACCCACATGCCGAACGAAACGTTGCGCAGGTGTTGCGGCCATTCCGCGGCCCGCGCGTGCACCGTGCGCAGCAACCACGCCGCGCCCATCGGCCCGAACACGACCAGTCCCACGCTGCCGAGCACTTGGACAAACGCGTCCGGCGTGGCCCGACCCAGCACGAGCGGGAGGAGGCCGGGCAACAGTGCCGCGATGACAAGGTTGGTCAGGAGAAACGCCGCGATCACGTATTCCACGCGCCCCCGCAGGAAGCTGACCACGACTGGCGCAGCCGTCGCCGTCGGCGTGATGCCGGCAAAGAACGCCGCCAGCGCGACCTCACGCCCGCCCACGAGCCAGCCCAGCCCCCATGCGGCGAAGCCGATCGCCAGGTTCGCCACCAACAGGATCAAATGGCTGCGGCGGATGGCTTGGTGCGCCAGGCCCGTCTGCAGAAACATAAGGAACAGCATGCCCATGACGAGCCAGCGAATCGCCCACGCCGCGGCATGCGCCTGCGGCAGCAGCACGCCCAGAACCATGCCGGCGACGAGGGCAGCGGTGCGGAGAAGGCCGGGTTTCATGGGCGAAAGGTTTCGAGCAAAACCGGACCCGCCCGGCAAGGCAATGGCGCACTGCAGAAAACCGCCCCGAAATTCGATAATCGAGCCATGACCAGTTTTGTACTGCCTGCCACGCTTCCGCCATGTCCAGCTCCGTCTCCGAACCGCCCCGGCTCGACCTGCCCGCTTATCTCGAACGCATCGGCTATTCCGGCAGCCTCGAGCCAACCCAGCCCATGCTGGAGGCGCGGCACCCGCCTCCGTTTTCGGACAATGAATGCTTGAGAAAGACCAGCGGAGCCGCGGCGTCCCGTTGACTCGGCATCCAGCTTGTGGATTGATGGTCCGGTCATGCCCCCACCGTTGCGAAACGCTGGCAGGCTCGGTGCAGGTCTGGTGATCGCCACCATCGCCTGGGTCGGTTCGAGCGGGAATCGGCTGGGCGCGGAGAATCCGGCGGCGGCCGCTGCACCGGCGGTCCCCGTCGTCTGGACCCTCGACCAGGTGACGTCGGTCGGCGGCCTTGTGCCCACCGTGCTCGGCGCGCCACGGGTGACGGAAGGCGAACACGCCGTGCATCTCAACGGGGTGGACGATGGCCTTGTCCTGTCGGTGAATCCCCTTGCGGGACTCAGGGAATTCACCATCGAAATTCTGCTTGAACCCGAAGCCGGTGGCAGGGCCGAACAGCGGTTCTTTCACGTGGAGGACGACGCGGGCAGCCGCGTCCTGTTGGAAATCCGGATGTGCTCCGACGGGCAGTGGGCTCTCGACACGTTCATGCTCTCAGGGAAGAGCGGTCTCGCCCTGCTAGACCGCTCGAAGCTGCACCCGGCCGGCCGTTGGTATTGGGTCGCGCTGCGGTATGATGGCCGCCGGATGACCCACTACGTTAACGGACAGCAAGAGCTCGAAGGGAGGGTGGACTTCGCGCCGATGCAGGCGGGCCGAACGTCGCTCGGCGTGCGGCTTAACCGGATTTCCTGGTTCAAGGGCGCCCTTGGCGAGGTGCGGCTGCACGGCACTGCGCTGGACGCAGCGGCGTTGCAGTGAGTGCAATAATCGGGCGGGAGGCCGGCGCTGCCGGATGCCGCTGCCGGCACGCGCGAATGCCGGAGGCGGGCGCGCCCGACCTACAATCCCGCCGCGTTGTTGCGCGTCGTGATTTCGGTCAACGCGTGATCCGGATCGATTTCCACCCAGCCGCCGACGGGATCGGCCCCTGCCGGCAGCGTAAGCGTCACGTCAACGGTCTGCGGCCGGAGATCGACGGGCGCTGCGAGCGCCGGCACGGAGGCGCCGACCAGGATTCGGCCGGCGGCGTTGCGGACGACCACGATGGCTGCCGGCGCCGGCACGGAGCCAAGGCTGTGCACCTTCACACGCACATTGCGGCCCTGCAGCGTGACATCTTCGGGCCCGATGCCCAGGTCGGGGCGCTGCCAGTAGGGCGTGCCAGGATCCGTCAGTCTCAAGGTGAGGACGGTGGTGGCGCGCGGCGGCAGGGTGAGCTCGAGCGAACGCGTCCGTTCAAATTCCGCGGTGGTCGTCGAGAGCGACTGGTCCGCGGCATCGTCGTTGTCGGTGTCGACGCCCTGCGTGATCGTCCAGACACCGGGATCAATGTTCCAGCCGGTCATG